>NZ_JBBECH010000050.1:0-22447 GCF_040881935.1 Saccharospirillum sp.
GTCGAAAAAGTGCGCGCATTATACGCATAGCCACCCTCACTGACGAATTCGTTGGGCAAAGAGAGAGTGGTACACTGATGACATAAGCTGGCAATTCGCGGCTTTCCTGGCGCACCTGGCAAAGGTTCTTTAGAGCCAGGAGCCCGTGCCAGTCACCGGGTATGCCTCTCCGGGGTCGGCGTGAATCCGTCCATGGAGCCTAGACCGCAGCATCCATGCTGCGAACTTCCCCGGATAGGCATACCCAGCCACTAGCACTCAGTTGGTGGCGAACCCCAAACTTGAGCCCTTAACGGCTAAACCTGACTCAGGAGCCCGCGTGAATTATCTAGGCCACTGGCTGTTCTCAGACCCAACCCCCGACGCCCTGATCGGCTCACTCTGGCCCGACTTTGCACGCCGCCCGGACCCGAACACAGTGTCAGAGGACTTCCTGATTCATTTTGACCGCCACCAGAAAATCGACAAACTGACCGACACCACTCCCTTACTGGCACCGCTGCGCGTCGCTCTGCGTCCAAAATTACGCAAAACCACGCCCATTGTTGTGGATATGTTGATTGATCATCATCTGGCCAGTAGCTGGTCCGATTACCACGCGGAACCGCTGCCCAAGTTCACTCAAGAGCGCTATGCTATCGCAAACCAGTTCAAGGCATTGCCCCTACCAGAACGAATGGAAAAAACACTTTATTTTATGCAGAGGGATGACTGGCTGACAGCCTATAGAGACCCTGCACGTTTAATCAAGGCATTGGCGGGAATGTCCAGACGGATTCGCTTCGAGGATTCGATGGAAAAGTTTGGATTTGAAGCGATTGGCGCCGCACAAAAATACCGGCAGCTAATCGCTAACTACCTAAACTCTATAAAAACGAATTTCCCTCTATAAGGTTATCCCTTATCCCAAAACCAGCTTACTGATAGCTCTTGGAATGCTGCCTTGTGAGAACCACCTTGGGTCGAACTTCAACTGTTTTGGTTGGCTGAATTAAAAACGGCGTAAAACGCCGTTTTTTCCAGATTTAAGACTCAGGTCACACTTCGAGGTAATCCAGAATCCCCTCTGCTGCCTTGCGTCCCTCATAAATAGCGGTTACTACCAGGTCTGAGCCGCGAACCATGTCGCCACCGGCGAAGATCTTCTCATGACTGGTCTGGAACGGATATTCCTGGTGTTCTGCGGCACTAACCCTTTGCCAGTCGTCCAGTTTGATGTTATTGGGCTCGAACCAGTCGGCCGGGCTGGGTTGAAAGCCGAAGGCGACGATCACGGCGTCTGCGGGTAATATTTCTTCCGAGCCAGGTATCACTTCCGGGCGGCGGCGGCCGTTTTCATCCGGTTCGCCCAGCTTGGTGGTTACCAGCTTGATGCCTTCCACTTTATCTTCGCCGACGATTTCAACCGGCTGACGGTTGAACAGGAATTCAACCCCCTCTTCCTTGGCGTTGGCGACTTCACGGCGCGAGCCCGGCATGTTGGCCTCGTCGCGGCGATAGGCGCACATTACCTTGGAGGCCTGCTGGCGAACCGAGGTGCGGTTACAATCCATGGCGGTGTCGCCACCACCGAGCACTACGACCCGTTTGCCTTCCAGGTTGATGAAGTCCGCCGGGTCTTTTTCCCAGCCTTTGGTGTGGTTGACGTTCGAGATCAGGAACGGCAGCGCTTCGTGCACGCCATCCAGATCTTCACCGGGGAAACCGCCTTTCATGTATTTGTAGGTACCCATGCCCATAAAAACGGCATCGTAGTCGGCCAGAAGCTGTTCGAAGTCGATATCGACGCCGATTTCGGTATTCAGGCGGAATTCGATGCCCATGTCTTCAAAGACGTCACGGCGCTTGGCCATGATCGACTTTTCCAGTTTGAATTCCGGGATACCGAAGGTCAGCAAACCGCCGATTTCGGGGTATTTGTCGAAGACCACGGCTTTTACGCCGTTGCGTGCCAGCACGTCGGCACAACCGAGGCCGGCCGGGCCGGCGCCAATAACAGCGACTTTTTTGCTGGTTTGGGTAACTTTCGATAAATCGGGCTTCCAGCCCATGGCGAAGGCGGTGTCGGTGATGTATTTCTCGGCGTTGCCGATAGTCACCGCGCCGAAGCCGTCATTCAGGGTGCAGGCACCTTCGCAGAGACGATCCTGCGGGCAAACCCGGCCACACACTTCAGGCAGCGAGTTGGTTTGGTGGCACATTTCCACCGCTTCGAGCACGTTGCCCTCGCTCACCAGCTTCAGCCAGTTGGGAATGAAGTTATGCACCGGGCACTTCCATTCACAGTAAGGGTTACCGCATTCAAGGCAGCGGTGCGATTGCTCGGCCGCCTGCTTCTGACCAAAGGGCTCGTAAATCTCCACAAACTCGTGTTTGCGGGTGTGGATGTCTTTCTTGGCAGGCTCGCGACGGCCGACATCGATAAACTGAAAATCGTTGTTCAAACGCTGTGTCATAACCATTCTCCGTCGGATTACTCAGGGCGGGCCCGGGTGTTGGACAACAAATCGGACAGGCTGGCGGCCTTCGGCTTCACCAGCCAGAAACGGCTGACGTAGTCGTCGTAGTTATCCAGCAGCTCGGCGCCCCAGGCGCTCTTGGTGTCGTCAACGAAGCGACCAATCACACCAAAGAGGTGGTCCCGATAGGTTTCCATGCTCTCGGTGCCGATGCGGTGAATGTCCACCAGTTCGCGGTTGTACTTGTCCGGGAAGGTATTCTCCAGGTCGAGCACGTAGGCAAAACCACCGGTCATACCCGCGCCGAAGTTACCACCCACATACCCCAGAACCGCGACCATACCGCCGGTCATGTATTCACAGCAGTGGTCACCGGCGCCTTCGATCACCGCCACGGCACCGGAGTTGCGTACCGCAAAGCGTTCACCAGCTGAACCAGCTGCGAACAGGGTGCCGCCAGTCGCGCCATAGAGGCAGGTGTTGCCCATGATCGAGGTTTTCTGCGTCTCAAAGGCACTGCCTTTGGGTGGCCGGATGACGACTTTGCCACCGGTCATGCCTTTACCGACGTAATCGTTGGCATCGCCGTCGAGCACCAGGTTCAAACCACCCGCGTTCCACACGCCAAAACTCTGACCAGCAATGCCGGAGAGGTTCAGGGTGATCGGCCGGTCGCTCATGCCCTGGTTGCCGTAACGTTTGGCGATTTCACCCGAGGCGCGTGCGCCAATTGAGCGGTCGCAGTTGCCGATGTGGAACTCAAACTCACCACCGGTTTTGTTTTCGATGGCGGGCAGAATGGCGTCGAAAATCTCGCGCTGCTTGATGCCCTTGTCGAACGGCACGTTACGCTCTATTTCGCACTGCTGCGGCTTGTCGGCCGGTACCTGATCGCTGAACAGAATGTTCGACAGGTCGAGACAGTTTTGCTTGTCGGTCTGGCCCTTTTTGACGGTAATCAGATCGCTGCGACCGATAACCTCACCCAGACTGCGATAGCCGAGCATTGCCAGATGTTCACGCACTTCTTCGGCCACAAAGCGGAAATAGTTTTTCACCATTTCGACCGTGCCACGGAAATGCTGATCACGCAGGTGATCGTCCTGAGTCGCTACGCCGGTTGCACAGTTGTTCAGGTGGCATATACGCAAGTATTTGCAGCCCAGGGCGACCATGGGTGCAGTACCGAAGCCGTAGCTCTCAGCACCCAACAAGGCCGCTTTAATGACATCCAAGCCGGTTTTTAGGCCGCCATCCGTTTGTAGCCGGATCTTGCCGCGCAGGTCATTGCCACGCAGCGTCTGCTGCACTTCGGCCAGGCCCAGTTCCCAGGGGGAACCGGCATGCTTGATCGAGGTTAAAGGGCTGGCAGCGGTACCACCGTCGTACCCGGAAATGGTGATCAGGTCGGCATAGGCTTTTGCGACCCCGGCGGCAATGGTGCCGACGCCCGGCTCGGATACCAGCTTCACCGATACCAGTGCATCCGGGTTGATTTCCTTCAGGTCGAAAATCAGCTGTGCCAGGTCTTCAATGGAATAAATGTCGTGGTGCGGCGGCGGTGAAATTAGGGTCACGCCAGGCACTGAAAAGCGCAGCTCGGCAATCAACTTATTCACTTTGCCACCGGGCAGCTGGCCGCCCTCACCAGGCTTGGCGCCCTGGGCCACCTTGATCTGCAGTACGTCAGCACTCATCAGGTACGCCGGTGTTACGCCGAAACGCCCTGAAGCGACCTGCTTGATCTTGGAGCGCCGGTTGGTGCCGTATCGTTTTGGATCTTCACCACCCTCGCCCGAGTTACTGCGCCCACCCAGTTCGTTCATGGCAATGGCCAGGGCCTCGTGCGCTTCCGGTGACAGGGCGCCGAGCGACATGGCGGCTGAGTCAAAGCGCTTGAACAGGGCTTCGGCCGGTTCCACTTCAGACATCGGAATCGCCTTGCGATCTGACGTCAGCTCAAAGAGGTCGCGAATGGTTGCCACCGGGCGGCTGTTTACGTAGTTGGCGTAGTCGCGGTAGCGGGACTCATCTCCGTTCTGTACCGCATCTTGCAAGCTGGTCACCACATCCGGGTTATAGCCGTGGTATTCGCCACCGTGAACATACTTCAGGTAACCACCCTGCTGGATTGACTTGCGCGGTTTCCAGGCGGTTTTGCCCAGCGCCTGCAGCTCTTCATGGAAGTGTCTGAACCCCGCACCCTGGATGCGACTGGGCACACCTTTGAAACACAGGTTGACCACTTCATCGGCCAGGCCCACGGCTTCAAACAACTGCGCACCGCGGTAGGAGGCAATGGTGGAGATGCCCATTTTGGACATGATTTTGAACAGGCCCTTGTTAACGCCCTTGCGGTAGTTCTTGTGCAACTGGCGCGGGTCTCCCTGCAATTCGTTGGTGCGAATCATGTCGTCCAGCACTTCGTACACCAGGTACGGATACACCGCTGTGGCACCAAAGCCGATGGCCACGGCAATCTGGTGCGGGTCACGAATGGCGCCGGTATCGAGCACGATGTTGGTATCGCAGCGCAAGCCCTGATCAACCAGGTAATGATGCACAGCGCCGGTGGCCATCACCGCCGGAATGACCAGTTGGCCTGCCTTTAGATCACGATCTGAAAGCACGACGATCTTGACGCCTTCGCGACTGGCTTCAGCAGCCGTTTTGCAAAGCCGATCCAGCGCTTGCTCCAGATCACCGTCAGCAGGGTACGCCAATGGCAACACCTGGTGACGAAACTCCGGTGCTTCCTGGTGCAGGAAATTCTGGAACTTCAGCGGTGACAGTACCGGTGACGTCAGAATCAGGCGCTTGGCGTGATCCGCCGTGGGTTCAAACAGGTTGCGCTCCGGCCCGAGACAGGTCTCCAGAGACATGACCACCGCTTCGCGCAAGGGGTCGATCGGTGGGTTGGTGACCTGGGCAAACTGCTGTCGAAAATAGTCGGTCACCGGACGAATGTGCTGTGACAACACCGCCATGGGGGTATCGTCGCCCATTGAACCGACGGCCTCCTGGCCACTTTCGGCCAGCGGGCGCAGCACCTGATCGCGCTCTTCGAAAGAGACCTGGAACATTTTCTGGTAGGCCAACAACTGCTCCGGTGACAGCGACGAGCCGTCTACTTCCTCGGCCAGTTCCAGCTTGCTGCGCAGTCGCACAGCGTTGTTTTTCAGCCAGTCTTTGTAAGGGTGAGTCTTTTTCAGCCGGTTATCGATTTCTTCGGTTTGCAGGAATTCACCGGTGTGGGTATCCACAGCGACAATACGGCCAGGCCCAACCCGGCCTTTGGCTACCACATCTTCCGGCTTGTATTGGAAGGTGCCGATTTCAGACGCCAGTGTAATAAAGCCGTTCTTGGTGATCACCCAACGTGCCGGGCGCAAGCCGTTGCGGTCGAGCATGCAAACGGCGTAACGGCCGTCGGTCAGCACGATACCGGCCGGGCCATCCCAGGGTTCCATGTGCATGGAATTGAACTCATAGAAGGCTTTCAGCTCACCGTCGATGTTTTCGACGTTATGCCAGGCGGGCGGAATCATGGTGCGGCAGGCGCGGAACAGATCCATACCACCGAGCAGCATCAGCTCGAGCATGTTATCCATGCTGGAGGAGTCGGAGCCGGTGGTATTGACCACTGGCTGCAGCTCTTCCAGATTCGGCAGATGCGGGGATTCGAACTTACTTGCCCGGGCCCGGGCCCAGTTCCGGTTACCCTGAATGGTGTTGATCTCGCCGTTGTGCGCCAGCAGGCGAAACGGCTGGGCCAGCGGCCATTTGGGCATGGTGTTGGTGGAGAAACGCTGGTGAAACACGCAAATACCGGTTTCCAGCGTTTCGCTGGCCAGATCCAGATAAAAGCGTGGCAGGTCTTCCGGCATGACCAGGCCTTTATAAGACAGTACCGTATCGGACAGTGAGCAGATGTAGAATTCATCATCATCCTGCATGGCCAGCTCCGCCTTGCGGCGTGCACTGTAGAGCTTTACCGCCAGACCTTCCGGCGACGCTGCTTTGATGAAAACCTGCTCGATCACTGGCAGGCATTCCAGTGCCATTGGGCCACACACCCGGGTATCAGTCGGCACAGTGCGCCAGCCGACCAGTTCCAGCCCCTCATTGCCCAGCGCGGTTTCCAGAGCGGTACGACCAGACGCCGCCTTGGCTTCATCGACGTTCAGGAAGATCATGCCTACGGCGTAATGGTCGCCGAGCTCGGCCTGAAACAGCGTATCGGCCTGCTCACGGACAAAGGCATCGGGCATTTGCAGCAGCAAGCCGCAACCATCGCCGGTTTTACCATCGGCCGCGATGCCACCCCGGTGCGTCATACAGGTCAGCGACTCGATGGCGGTTTGCAGCAATTCGTGGCTGGCCTGGCCCTGCATATGGGCGATGAGACCGAAACCGCAGTTATCGCGGAATTCATCAGGCTGATAGAGACCTGTGGGGCGATCGAGATTGTCCGGCAGTTGATGACTGCCTGAACGGTGGAGACCCTGTTTCATAGTGACTCTCTTTTTATCTGGGGAAGACCGGTAGCCACAGGCAGAAGGACACCAGATGTCCTGCGCCATCACGGTTGGCAGCTACGGCCTTCTTACTGATCTGCTCAGGAAGGGTTGCCTGACTTGCCTGCATCCGGTTCACACATTGTGCTCCGGCAAGCGTCCAAACAACCTCATGAACGACTGATTCTGCGGCTGAGTCTACTGAGCAAAAGCCAGTTCACAAATCATAACGGTATAATATGAGGGTAAATTAGTCGCTTCCCTGAAAGAAGCGACTCAAAGAATGAAACATTAATTAGCGGGCATTACTGATGCTTTTAAGTCGGCTATATTTCTGGCCCAGGGGGACTGGCCAGAAAAGTCATCGGGCAGGTTGGCAATATCCGCCCGAGCGGTCGCCGAATCCGGGTACAACCCGTAGACCAGCACATGCCAGGGCCTGCCAGACAGTTGCGTGGTTAGAATGGCAAACTGCTCCGGATCAGTCTGTTCGTCAATCAGACGCTCGACCGCAGCGCGATTACGAACGCCCAGCAATTGCAGGGAATACTGACCGTCGTTCGCTTCAGCCAGCCAACCCGGAAGTGAAGCGTCGGTCGATGCCAGGGCTACCGGTGTTACAGGTTCGGGGGCCGGTTCAGGCTCAGCCGGTTCAGCAGCCGCAGCGGCTTCACTCACTTCAGCCACGGCGGGTGGTTCTGCTACCGGTTCAGGGGGAGGTCCGGATGATACTTCGGGCGCGGTATTCACATCGATGGAATCGGTAGGGGTTGAATCCTGCTGACGCGCTTCAACCCGTGCAACTGCCTCCGCCAGACGTTGCTGCACCTCGGAATTCGGCGCGGCCACGTCAGGGGCAGCCACAGCAGCTTCAGGTGAAGCTTCATCACCGCCCCGGCTGTAAAGAAAGACCAAAACCAGCAGAGTTACTACGGCAGAGCCAGCAAAAACATGGGTCAGCGGGAAACCCTGGCGACGTTCGGTGGTTTTAAAGGTACCGGCAATCAGGTAGTCACTCACGACCTGATTCAGATACCCAGGCAAGCCATGCGCCAGGTCGTTAAGGCGAGCAATGTCGCGGGCTTCTATCGGAACACCATTAAGTTGCCCGGCAGCCGCAAAACGATCGCGCAAATACCCCACTGCGTCGGCCTCAGTATAGGGTTCGAGCATTAGAACAAACCAGAGCTCATCGTTACCCGCTTGCTCGATCGCGGTGGCCGACTCGGCTAACCACAACTGGCGCATACGCAGATCAGGCTGAGTGGCCAGCGCATGCAATGACTGCACCCAGGACTGTACTTCACCGCTCCAGCGATCAGCATGCTCAACAATCAACAGGAAATTCTCGCCATCCGCCGTGCGCTGGGCAATGGCATCGGCAATGTTACGAAACAGGGAGGCGGTATCAGAATCGACGCGTAAACCCAGCCCGAGCTGGCCGATCAGTTCACGGCAAATGGCATCAAGCTGGCTGGCGCTACCCGCATCCAGCCAGGCGACGCGCCACTCATCGTCAAAGCGTTGCAACACTTCACGCGCCAAATGGCGTTTGCCACCTTCGGCCGGGGCCATCAATAAACAATCCTGAGGGCTGAAGGTCAACAGGTGCTTGAGTTGTTCGACGGTGTCGGAGCGTTCAGCGACACCGCTGAACACAGCAGCATCGACATCCTCACCGAAAGGATTTCGCGCCAACCCATAATAGTCGAGCATGCGCTGGGTTTGATCGGGTATATCCTGCATAGAGAGTACCGGTTCTGAACGTTCTTTCATTAAACCGACTCACTTCAGCACTGTCCAGCGACTTTGTAAAGCCAGAACCGGAGTGCTTGTTTAACCCCGACCGGCAACCGTCAACCGGCGCTGGCGCACGCCTGCTCTAGCGTTTCGGCCAACACGTGCGCGGCGAAGTCCCCGGTCACAACCGCCTGACCCAGCCCTGTCAGCAAGACCAGACGAAGCTGACCTGCTTCAACTTTTTTATCGCGTGCCATGTGCTTCATAAAAGAAGCCGGCGTCATTTTCCCCGGTACCTTGACTGGTAAACCAGCCTGGCGGATCAACGCCAATGCACGGCCGACAACACCGGCCTCCAGCCAACCCAATCGCAAACTCATTGCGCAAGCCAGTGCCATGCCAGTGCCAACCGCCTCACCGTGCAACCAGGTGCCGTACCCCATTTCAGCTTCAATGGCATGACCAAAGGTATGCCCAAGATTCAGTGTCGCCCGCACACCCTGCTCGGTTTCATCCGCCGCCACAATACGGGCTTTTGCCGCGCAGGAGCGGTATATCGCTTCGCTGATAGCGTCGGCATCATTGGCCATCAGCTCCGGCATGGTTTGCTCGAGCCAGATGAAGAAGTCGGCATCGCCGATCAGGCCGTACTTGATCACCTCGGCCAGCCCGGCCGACAATTCCCGGGGTGGTAATGAACCAAGGACCGTCGGGTCAATCAGCACGGCCGTAGGCTGCTTAAAGGCACCAATCATATTCTTCCCCAGAGGATGATTGATACCGGTCTTCCCCCCAACGGATGAATCAACCTGGGATAACAAAGTCGTAGGTACCTGAACGAACTCGACGCCACGCTGATAAGTGGCAGCGGCAAAGCCAGTCATATCGCCGATCACACCGCCACCAAGCGCTACTAACACCACCTTGCGACTGAGGTTATTCTGCAGCAGAAAATCGTAGATTCGGGTCAGGGTATCCTGGTTTTTGTGGGCTTCACCGTCGGGCAAGATCAGTGACAAAAGGCGTCGGCCAGGTTTTACCAGACCAGCTTCAACCGTTTCAAGATACAACGGTGCTACGACATCGTTGGTAACAATCACCACTTCGGAGTGGGGCACACAATCGTCCCAGACAGAAGCATCACGCAAACAGTCTGGCCGAATCAGAATCGGGTAACTGCGGTCACCCAGCTCAACGGTTAGTTTCATAGGCGGTATCCAGTGCTTTCAATTGACGAAGGATATCACGCACCACAGATCGCGTGCTGTGGCCATTGGTGTCTACCATGATGTGCGCGGTCGCTTCGTACAGTGGGTTGCGCAACTGCGCCATTTGTTTAAGTATTTGACGAGGGTTGGCGTTTTGCAACAAAGGACGATTTCTATCTTTGGCGGTACGGACAAGTTGCTGGGCTACCGACGTTTTCAGGTACACCACGACACCAGCCGAGCGCAATAACGACCGGTTCTGCTCTCTCAGAATAGCGCCGCCACCGGTCGCCAGAACCTGAGGTGGCTCCTTAACCAGATCGGCCAAGACCTGGCTTTCACGATCGCGAAAGCCAGACTCCCCTTCCAGATCAAAAATCCAGGGAATGTTGGCACCGGAGCGCTCTTCGATCTCTTTGTCGGAATCGACAAAAGCGAGTCTCAGCTGCTCAGACAGCAAACGGCCGATGGTGCTTTTTCCAGCGCCCATCGGCCCGATTAAAATGACTCTTCCAGACGACATCAATTCACATCAGTTAGCGGCCAATCCTTCTTGCACCAGCTTTGGCGTAATAAAGATCAACAATTCCGTTTTTTCCTCAGACGAACTGGTCCGCCTGAACAGGGTACCAAGGACTGGCAAGTCACCGAGCAAGGGTGTTTTATCGATGGTCGTTACGCTCTCTGTCCGGTAAACGCCACCCAGCACCAGCGTATCGCCGTTGTTTACCAGAACCTGAGTCGTTACCGAGTTGGTGTCGATGGCATTACCACCGGCCGCCAGAGAATCCTGGGTGACCACAAGGTCCAGAATGACCCTGTTATCCGGGGTAATCTGAGGCGTCACCCGAAGTGACAAACCGGCGTCCCGGAAAATAGTCTCGCCCTCGACCCCCTGAAACGGGATCGACTGACCGGAAATAATGTAGGCTTCCTGGCCATCGGAGGTCACGATCTTCGGTTGTGACACCACCTCCGCAGAACCCCGGGTTTCCAGTGCCGACAACTCGAGGTCGAGCGCGTAGTCAAACGCGGTTACACCAATGGCAAAGGAACTGGCATTACCACCGGCGGGCAGGTTGACCGCAAGCGCGTCTGGGTAAGACTGAGTATAGGAAGTACCGTCAGAGTTAAACAGATCACTGCTAATACTGCTAGTGGAATCCAGCGAGCCGGAGGCGACTACGGGTGGGAAATTTCCGCCTGAGTTCACGTTGCCACCCCAGCGAATACCCAGTTCTTTACCGACGGAAGTACGGGCTGCAACGATACGAGCCTCAATCAACACCTGCCGAACAGGTCGGTCAAATATTTCTATCGCTTCCCGAATACGATCGAGGTTATTGGCCGTGTCCCGGATGATCAGCGTATTGGTCCGCGTATCCGCTGAAGCAGACCCTCTACTGGAAAGGAAGCCGGACGCAGAAGACGCCTGGGTAGTTTGCGTACCCTCTGCTGTAGTAACCTCAGTACCTGCCCCCGCGCCGCCAGCGCCGGTCTGCAGCACATTGAGAATATCAGCTGCTTTGGCGTAATTGATCTGTACAAACTCGGTGACCAGAGGCGCCAGTTGCTCGATCTGTTGTTGAGACTCCAGCTCCAGACGTTCACGCTCAGCTATTTCCTGCGCCGGGCCGACCAGCAAGACGTTTCCGGTTTGACGTTTGTCCAGCCCCTTGGTTTTCAGGACCAGATCCAACGCCTGATCCCAGGGGACATTTTGCAACCGCAGGGTGATGTTTCCGGAAATTGAGTCGGATGCAACAAGGTTCAGGCCAACATAGTCTGCAATCAACTGCAGTACGTTGCGCACTTCAATGTCCTGAAAGCTCAATGACAATCGCTCGCCACTGTAGGGAAATTGCGCTTCCTGCCGCGCCTGAGCCTCAGCTGGCGTTACGGTCTGGACCTCTATGGTCATCCGGTTATCGGTCTGGTAGGCGAGGTAATCAAAAGCGCCGTCCAGCTCCAATTCCACGATACCATTCTGATCTTCACGATACACATTGATGTAGTGAACTGAGGTTGCAAAATCAATGACATCCAGGCGACGACGCAATTCCCTCGGGATGTCAAAATCTTCCAATTCAACGACAATAGAACCGCCGCGCTCAATAATGTCGGTACGGGCGTTGTTGTTTGAAAACTCGAGTATCACCTGGCCGGCACCCCCTTCAGAGCGCCTGAAATCGACATTAACCAGCTCAGACTGTTCACTGTTAGACGCTTGGGTCGACTGGGAGTTCGATGAGCGGCTGGCACTGGACGAAGGCTGGGCACTTGCTACAGGTGTAGCTGCCGACGGCGCAACACGGCCACTCTGGTTTACTGCAGACCCCAAAACATTCTCGGCTCCCTCGCCCACTACAATTTGAACGGTATTGCCCGACACAGCCGTGGCGTAAGGAACCAGAGAAGACAAACTCAATACGATCCGGGTACGTCCTCCCGAAGATACAATAGCCGCATTGCGGGTATTCCCCGTTCCGATCTGGACATAGCGGTTATCCAGCAAGCTGTCGGTATCACGGAAATCCAGCGAAATTCTCGCCGGATTCTCGATGCTGTAACCCACAGGCGTCGGAGCCGGGCCGTCGAACGTCAATTCCAACTGAGTCCGATCGCCCGACAGTGCCTGCGCCTGAAAGTCCGTTAGTGATACAGCCAGAGCGCTGCTGCACCAGGCCATCAAGACCAGCGGTAACGTGTACTTCTTTAATGCGTTTATCAAATTCATTGGTTTCACCTTATCGCTCTCCCAGCCTTAATTGTCGAGACTCGAGAGAACTATAGCCCTGGGTCGCTCCACCCAGCTGTCCTGACCCGACGGCACAATTTCGATTAAATCTATCTGTGATTCGCTGATGCTGATAATTTCGCCATGATTGCGACCCATATAGTTACCAACCTGAACCCGGTGAATCTCACCGTCACCGTCACGGATCAACCCCCATAGACCTCCATCCTGCAGCCCGGCTAACGTTCCCACCATGGCTAAATTCTCTACCCGGTAAGACTCCAGAAATTCAGGAACACGATCCGGGTCCGGGCGCACATTACTGCGCGGCTTTTCTGCCTCCTCTGTTTCCAGTTCTACAGGCCGGGGCATCTCAAAGGGAGAACGCTCACCACTGGCGGTATAGGAAACAAAATCAAAGGTCTTAAACTCAGGCGGAGGTGGAATACTGCCGCTCGGTCGGGCATCGATTTCTGCCACATAGTCACGCAGGTCGACGAGTGGGTCTTCCTGTACACACCCCGCCAATACGAGCCCGGACAGAACCATCAGAAATACACTGATTCTCACCGTGCACCTCCCGGGTTATAACGATAGGTTCGGGCACTGATGGTCATGCTCAGAGGCGACTCCATCTCTACATTGGCATTACCGCGGCGCTGCCGGTTTGCCGCAGTCATTGTAAAGTCATGCAGCGTTATGATCCGGGGGATGGCCGACATGGCGCTGACGAAAGTTCCCATCTCGTGATAGGTGCCGCGAACCTGGATCGCAATGGGGGTTTCAATATAAAACTCCCTGACGACATCGCTATTGGGCGTGACCCTATCTATCTCCAGACCACTTTGAGTACCGGTGGTGCTGATGTCATCCAACAGACCTGGCATTTCCGTTTCATCGGGCAACTGGCTCAGCAAAGCACCAAAAGAATCTTCCATTTCCACCAGTTGCGCCTTGAGTGAGTCAAGATTGGCAACCCGGAATGCTTTTAACTGATATTCCTCTTTCAGGTTTGGCTCCCGCGCGGTTTCTCGCTCTAGCTGAACGTAAGAGTCCTTGATCGCGAACCAGTAGAAGCCGAATACAATCAGGCCAGCCAGAATGACCAACATCAGCAGCTTGATACCCAAAGGCCAGGACCCCATATTTTCAAAATCGGGGTTGTTGTAATCAAAGCGGCGAAAGCCGTCAGCAAACTCCTTAAAAGTCATGATGCAGACTCCTTGTTCGGGTTTGCCCGTTCAACCCGGATACTAAAAGTGTTACCCACCACTTCCGCTCCGTCGGTGACCGACTGAACATTGATCAGAAAAGCTTTTTGGAACCAGGCTGAACGATCCAGATTCCGCAAAAAGTCCGATATGCTCAGTGGTCGGTCAGCGTTGCCGCTAATGTTGATCGTAGTCCCCTGGCTGGACATGGTATTGAAATACACACCTTCCGGGGTCGCTTTAACCATTTCATCAAATAAATGCACGATGATCGGCCGATCACCCTGAAGGCTCTGGATGACTTCCATCCGCTCTATCAGTTGCTCCCGTTGCTTGCGCAATGACTGAATTTCCACAATTTTTTTATCCAGGTCGCTGAGGCGCTGCTCCAGGAACGTATTGCGCTGGTTCTGAAAGGCAATTTGACCGGCCACTTGCTGATACCAAGTCCAGCCTGCAGCTCCCGCGGCAACTACAACCAACACCAGAACCAGAATAAAATTCTTCTGCAGTTCCTTGCGGCGTTCTTCACGCCAGGGCCTTAAATCAATATTTGCCACGTTCGAAGCTCCTCAATGCCAGACCACAGGCAATCATCAGTGCCGGGGCGTCATTGGTCAGATTGCTGGCATTTACTTTGTTCGACAGGGTCATACTGGCAAAGGGGTTCGCGACCATGGTGTTGGTCCCGATCTTTTCCTTGACCATCTGTGCCATTCCCGGGGTCGACGCGGTACCGCCCGACAACAAAATATAGTCGACATCGTTATAAGGGGACGCGGCAAAGAAAAATTGCAAGGATCGGGTAACCTGCTGAACGATGGCTTCCTTGAACGGCTCGAGTACTTCGCTGGCGTAATCATCCGGCAAGCCGCCCTGCTTTTTGGCAAGCCCGGCTTCCGCCTGGGTCATGCCATAGCGGCGCATGATCTCGTCGGTCAGTTGCTTGCCGCCGAACAACTGCTCGCGAGTGTAAATGGTTTGACCGTCGTTAAGCACGCTGAGCGTTGTCATAGTGTGACCTATGTCCACCACGGCGACGGTCAAACCATCTTCTGACGGTTCCAGCTCAGGGATAAGCAGCTGGAAAGCCCGCTCCAGAGAAAAGGCCTCCACATCGACCGCACGGGATTCCAGGCCTCCGAGTTCAAGGGCATCTTCCCTAAGCTCAACGTTTTCGCGCCGGCACGCGGCCAACAGCACATCGACCAGACCATCACCCTTTTCAGAGGGGCCAATGACATCGAAATCGATCGCTACTTCATCCAGTGGGTAGGGGATATACTGGTCTGCTTCTACCTGGATCTGGCTTTCCATTTCTTCATCCGACAACCCAGCCGCCATTTGAATCGACTTGGTAATCACAGAAGAGCCGGATACCGCAACCGCCGCCTGCTTCAGCTTAGAGCCCGACTTGGTAACAAGCTTGTTAATCGCTTCGCCCACCCCGTCAATGTCGTTGATATTTTTTTCAACAACGGCATTTTCAGGTAGAGGCTCGACAGCGTAAGCTTCTACTCGGTAGCCATTGGGCAATTGACTCAGCTCTATCAATTTGACGGAGGTGGAGCTGATGTCGATGCCCAACAGCTTTTTTTGCTTCTTTTTGAATAGCGAGGCCACGAATGTTTCCCTTGAACGACACGCACTTACGAACGTTTTATAGGTTTTACATTAAGTATTACATAACACAATAGACCAATCCGCAATGTATAAAAAGCATCATTTCTGCCTATAATGGCAGCCTTTTTCAGCGGTTTTCAGCTAACCCCTTCTTTTAATTGGGAAAACATGACGAATTTGGCCAAATCAGTACGCTTTATTCTGTGGGCATTCTTCTCTTTGGTTTGTGCCCTGGTTCTCATTTCAGCCAGTGTCTATCTGTATCTTAGCCCGTCGTTACCTGACGTACAGACTTTAAGGGACATTCAGCTGCAAACCCCCATGCGTGTCGTCAGCGCCGATAATGAGCTGATCGCCGAGTTTGGTGAGCAGCGTCGCAACCCGATACAGTTTGATGAAATCCCTCCATTGTTCGTCAAGGCGCTGATTGCCATTGAAGATCAGCACTTCGAAGATCATCTGGGGGTTGACCCGTCCGGGTTTACCCGGGCCGTGCTGACCGTGCTGATGACCGGTGAAACCGATGGCCCCGGGGGCTCGACCCTGACCCAGCAGGTGGCCCGTAACTTCTTCCTGACCCGCGATAAAACCATCACGCGCAAATTTACAGAGATTTTGCTCGCGTTTCAGATGGAGCGAGAGCTCAGCAAGCCGGAGATCTTCGAGCTTTACGCGAACAAGCATTTTTTGGGCTACCGCGCTTACGGCATTCAGGCGGCGGCCGATGTTTACTACGACCGCGACGTAAATGATCTGACGCTGCCCGAACTGGCAATGATTGCCGGACTGCATCAGGCTCCTTCGGCTGCCAATCCACTGATCAACCCGGATCGGGCAAAACGCCGGCGAAATATGGTGCTGGGACGCATGGCGGAACTCAACTACATCCCCCAAGCCACATACGAGGCCGCTCTGCAGGCGCCACTCACGGCAGGCTTCAGGGGCAGCCGCCCGCAAATTGAAGCGTCTTACCTGGCAGAGATGGTGCGCGACCATATGGTTCAGCAGTATGGCGAAGCCGCTTATACCGATGGCTACACCGTGCACACTACCCTGAACACACGTATGCAGGCTGCCGCCAATCAGGGCATTCGCCAGGCGCTGACCGATTACAGCCGCCGCCACGGTTACCACGGCCCGGAAGATCATTACGACGTGGAGGGCCTGACTGAAGAGGAAGCACTGACCCAATGGCGCGAACTGATCGACCGCACACCACGCTATGGCGGCTTAACACCCGCGGTAGTGACGGCCGCTACCGACGAAACCCTTCGGGTGATGCCGCGTGGCAGCGAACCTGTGGATATACCCCTGGCCCAACTGACATGGGCGCGGCCTTATATTACTGAAGACAGCATGGGCCCGGTGCCGGAAACGGCCGCCGATATCGCTGAACCGGGTGACTTGGTACGGGTCATTCAGGTCGACGGCCAGTGGCAACTGACGCAGGTGCCCTGGGCACAGGGCGCCCTAGTGTCGCTGGACCCAAACGACGGCAGTGTAAACGCTTTGGTCGGTGGGTTTGACTTCTTGCTGTCAAAGTACAACCGGGCAGTCCAGTCCAGCCGTCAGCCAGGGTCCGTTTTCAAACCCTTTGTCTACGCCGCGGCGCTGGACAAGGGCTTTACCCCGGCCACCATCGTCAACGATGCGCCCATTGTGCGGGCCGACTCCCTACTGGAAGATGTCTGGCGGCCACGCAATTCCGGTGATCGTTACCTGGGGCCAATTCCAATGCGCCAGGCGCTCTATCAGTCGCGCAACTTGTCAGGCATCCGCATTCTGGAAGACATAGGAGTTGATTATGCCCGCAGTTACGCCGAGCGATTTGGCTTTGATAAAGAACAACTGGCGCGCGACATGACTCTGGTACTGGGTAGCTCAGCGACCTCCCCCATGGATATTGCACGAGCTTATTCGGTGCTTGCCAATGGTGGATTTTTGATTGAGCCTTATTTTATCGACAGCATCACTGACGCGGATGGCAACATCATTTTCGATGCCAACCCCGCTGTCGTTTGTAAAAACTGCCCGGAAACACCCCGGCCTTTTGAACTGACAACAAGCGATGAACCAGCCCCGGACGAAGTAGCTACCGCCGCGGTCGATGTCGCCCCGATTGCACTGAACATCGAAGACGACGCAGCTACTGAAACCACAGTCGGACCACCCCAGCCCCGCTATGCTCCCCGGGTATTGTCGGAACAGACAGCCTACCTGATGGACTCTATGTTGAAAGACGTGGTGCGCCGGGGGACAGGACGCGTTGCCTACTCAGCCATGGAGCGTGACGATCTGGCTGGCAAGACGGGCACAACCAACAACGCCGTAGACGCCTGGTTCAGCGGCTACAACGGTGATGTAGTGACCGCAGCCTGGATTGGCTTTGACGATAACCGTGGCCTGGGTCAGGCGGAGTTTGGTGGTAAAGCCGCCTTACCCGCCTGGATCACCTTCATGCGAGTCGCGCTGGAAGGGCAGAGCAGCAATTCACTGTCGCAACCCGTGGGTATTGAGCGCATCCGGATCGACCCGGCGACCGGCTTGCTAGCGCGGCCCAACCAGTCCAATGCCGTGTTTGAAATATTCAAGGAAGGCACAGCACCGACCGAAGTCAGCCGGGAAGACGTCACCATCGACTTTTCATCGGGCAGCAATGGCGACGGCAATAATACCGACAACGAGGAAGCCATTACCCCGGAAATGCTGTTTTGATAGCCCAATAACATCAAATCAGACTCACAAAAAAAGGCCCCTTGAATTGGGGCCTTTTTCGTTTCAGCAAGCAGTCGCGCCCTGATCTATAGCTTGTATTCATCCGGCAGTGGCAGCCGGGCAACACCTGTTTCCACTGCGGCTCGGGCCACAGCACCGGCGACCCGGTTCAGCAGACGTGAATCCAGTGCCTTGGGAATGATGTAATTGCGCCCGAATGTCCATTGTTCGCCGCCGTACGCTGCCACCACTTCCGGCAACACCTCTTCACGGGCGAGTTCCTTGATCGCATAGGCCGCCGCCAGTTTCATCTCTTCGTTAATCGCCGTTGCACGCACGTCCAGCGCTCCACGGAACACAAAGGGAAAGCCCAGTACGTTGTTAACCTGGTTCGGATAGTCAGACCGACCGGTTGCCATGATCAGATCATCACGGGTGGCCAGCGCCAGCTCCGGTTTGATTTCAGGGTCCGGGTTGGCACAGGCGAAAACAATGGGCCTGGGTGCCATTCGCTTCAATTGCTCCACACTGAGCATGTCCGGGCCCGACAAACCCAGTAACATATCGGCCCCATCGATGGCATCGTCCAACGTACGCGCTTCGGTAACCGGATTGGCAAATTCGCGCTTGTATTGATTCAAGTCGTCGCGACCGGCGTGAATCACGCCTTTGCGGTCAATCATCAGCAGGTTTTCAAGGGGCAGGCCTGCCGAAACCAGCAAACGAGAGCAGGAAATGGCCGCTGCGCCAGCACCGAGAACAACCAGCTTGGCAGTAGTCAGCGATTTACCCTGGATCTCGAGAGCGTTGAGCATGCCGGCAACGGTTACAATGGCGGTACCGTGCTGATCGTCGTGGAAAACCGGCACCTTGCACTTTTCGATCAGCCGACGCTCAACCTCAAAGCACTCCGGTGCCTTGATGTCTTCCAGGTTGATGCCGCCGAAGGTTTCAGCCATCAGCGATACCGCCATAACGATTTCGTCAACATTCTCGGTGTCGAGCTCAATGTCGATGGAGTCGATGTTGGCAAAACGTTTGAACAGCAGGGCCTTGCCTTCCATCACCGGCTTACTGGCCAGTGAACCCAGGTTACCCAGGCCCAAAATGGCGGTACCGTTGGAGATAACCGCCACCAGGTTCCCTTTCATGGTGTATTTAAAGGCATTTTCCGGATCTTCGGCGATGGCACGCACCGGTTCAGCCACGCCCGGACTATACGCCAGGGAGAGGTGACGTGATGTTTCGGCGGGTGTGGTAATTTCGATACTGAGCTTACCCGGGCGGGGCATGGCGTGATATTCAAGCGCGTCGCGCTTTAACTCGTCTGACATGATCGGTGTCCATTCTTATTGTGAAGATAGGTAGGAAAGCCCACGAAGCATAACGAAGCGCTCCGGGTCGCTCAAGCAAACAAGCCAGAGGATAGTGCACGACAGTCTTGCTGACCATGCAAGAAATCTCTGAATACCGGCTTCATTAATGATCACCCACAAAAAAGCCCGGCAGCGCCAGGCTCTTTCATCGTAAAGCGCTCTACAGGAAAAGAGGGCCTTATTTGCCGATCTTGCGGGCTGAAAAACGCGACTTGAAGCGATCGATACGGCCGCCGGAGTCAACTATCTTCTGCTTACCGGTGTAAAACGGGTGGCAAGCCGAGCAAACGTCGAGGTGCATTTCACCGCCACGGGTAGAACGAGTCTTGATGACGTTACCGCAAGAGCAGTTCGCCGTCAGTTCCAGATAGTTCGGATGGATATCAGCTTTCATGGGTCACCTCTGTTGCGCCGCCACCCGGTCATGCTTGCCGGGCACCGCACTTTGACGAAAGAAACAGGTTCAGGGCACAATGCCTGTTCGTTGCTGTCTCCAGTAGTCACTGTCGACAAGCCGCTAGCAAGACCAATGCCCCAAAAATGGGAGCGCAATCATACCAGAGTCTGATCGATTGACAACCACTTCCAAACATCCGCTGCGCATCGCTGATATCGCCGTACCAGGCCCTTTCGCAGGCCCTTTAAGCTATCGCGTCGAGGCTGACCAGGCCCCGGTTCCGGGCAGCCGGTGCCTGGTGCCGCTACGGTCCCGTCAGGTGGTCGGTGTGGTTACCGGAGTCCGGCCCGCCGGTACAGATGACAGCGATACCCTAAAGAGCATCATTCAGGTTTTGGATGAGCAGCCATTGCTCAGCCCGGACGTGTTGCAACTGGCCCGCTGGGTAAGCCGTTACTACCTATATGACGCACATCCGGCTTACATGCTAGCCTTTCCCGCCACGTTGCGAGCCGGAGAAGCCGCCGAACTGAATGACGAGCCCCGGCTGGAACTGACCGTAGCGGGTGAACATCTGGATCCATACCAACTGAAAGGTCAGCGTCAGCGGGAGGCCCTGGCTGAATTGCAGTCCTTACATAAGAGCAGCCTGGCCTGCACACCAGCCCTGTTGCGCGCCCGGGGCGTGGAACGCGCCCACTGGAAGGGCCTGATCGACAAGCGATTACTCAAACAGCGGACAGCCGAGCTGAAACCGGCCACCCCCGAAGGCGCCCTGCGCCAGGAGGCCCTGACGCTAAACTCAGACCAAGCAGCAGCCCTGAAAGCCTTGCCGACAGAAGGCTTTAGCGTGCAATTGCTGGAAGGGGTAACCGGCAGCGGCAAAACCGAAGTTTATCTACAAGCCATGCAACGCACGCTGGCCCGGCGCAAACGCGTACTGGTGCTGGTACCGGAAATCGGCCTGACCCCTCAGACACTGGACCGGTTCCAGCAGCGTTTTCAGGACAGCCTGGTCGCACTGCACAGCGGCATGACCGACAAACAACGCAACAATGCCTGGTTGCGAGCCCGGGCCGGTGAGGCCAGCATCATTCTGGGAACCCGTTCGGCGGTGCTGACGCCGATTCCGGATCTGGGTCTGATCGTGGTCGATGAAGAGCACGATGCCTCTTATAAACAGCAAGACACCCTGCGCTATCACGCCCGGGATCTGGCGATCTACCGGGCCAGACTGTTGAACATTCCGGTCGTTCTGGGGTCTGCAACGCCCTCACTCGAATCCCTGCACAATGCCCGGCAAGGCCGGTACCTGCACCAAATACTGCAACAACGGGCCAGCGGCCAGCACCGGGCGCGCCTGGAAACCATCGACATGCGCCAGCAAAAGCATGAACACGGGGTATCCGAACGCTTACTGCATCGCGTGCGCGAGCATCTTAACGGTGGCAACCAGGTTCTGCTGTTTCTAAACCGCCGGGGTTACGCGCCGTCCTGGTTTTGCCGCCAGTGCGGCTGGATGTCCGACTGCCCATTCTGCGATGCCCGTTTGACCTACCACCGCGGCCGCCATCAGATGCTGTGCCACCATTGTGGCCACCAGGAAAGGCCGCAACAGCAATGCCCTGATTGCGGGTCCACCGACCTGACCCCGCTCGGTGCCGGTACCGAACGCGCCGAAGAAGCCCTGACTGCCTGGTTTCCGGACACCCCCATCATCCGCTTCGACCGGGATTCAGTCGCCAATGCACGCGACCTGGAGCAACAACTGGCCCGCGCCCATGCCGACGGACCGGCCATTCTGGTGGGCACCCAAATGCTGGCCAAGGGCCATCATTTCGAACGGGTAACCCTGGTCGGCATCATCGACATGGATGCTGGCCTGTTCAGTGCCGACTTTCGCGCCCGCGAACGCATGGGCCAGCTACTGGTACAGGTATCGGGACGTTCCGGGCGGGGCGAGCGGGCCGGTGAAGTGGTACTGCAAACCTACCACCCGGACCACCCCTTCTTCACCCCCTTGCTGATGCAGGACTATCCGACCTTTGCGACTCAACTGCTGGCTGAAAGGCAGCGTTCCGGCCTGCCGCCCTATGGCTTTCTGGCCTGCCTGCGCAGCGACAGCGCCTACCCACAACGAGCCGAGCAACTGCTCAAGGAAATGGCGACGCGGTTGCTGGCCGAAGCCGGCATTCGCGTCTTCGGCCCGTTACCAGCGCTGCTCTCACGCCGAGCCGGGAAGCACCGCTTTACCCTGCTGGTACAGAGCGACCATCGCAGCCGCCTACACTCGGCGCTCCAACCTCTGGTCGCTGACTACCCACGCCAACAACGCCACCTAACCTGGCACCTGGACATCGACCCCATTGACCTGATGTAATTTAAAGTTTCGGAGTTCGCGCCTGACCGAGTGCCGGGTACCGGGTGTACCTGTCCGGGGTAGTCCGCAACATGGATGTTGCGG
>NZ_JBBECH010000051.1:0-99796 GCF_040881935.1 Saccharospirillum sp.
CAGGCACGGCGACGTCTGGCGTTAATTGCAATTATGAACATCCAGTATCAGAATCTTACAAGGAATTTTGAATCCCAGACAATTGCTCTACTTAAGAGTGGGTTGGAAAGCCACTGGGAGCGATATGATGAGTCATATAATCCAGATATTTCATCATTATATGAGTACTATTCTGATTCTATGTTAATTGGTATTTATGATGGTGTAGTGGTGTCATGCGGTGGTTGGAAAGTTATAGATGAATCGTGCGTAGAAGTTGTTAGAGTATCGGTCTTGAATGGGTTTCAAAATCGAGGCGTAGGTACGGCAATGCTTAGACAGTTAGAGTGGCATCTACGGTCTATTGGGGTTTGTAACATATTTTTAGAAACCACTTCAACGTGGACGCAAGTTATTAAATTTTACTTAAAAAAAGGTTATTCGATAACTCACGAAAAGAATGGCGATACTTATTTCTATAAGGCGCTATGCAATTAACAAACGGCTGCACCGGACAAATTTCCGCTGTCACCTTTTGTGCAAGAGCACGCACAAAAGCCGCCATCAAAATTTTGCTCGGTGATCCGGGCGTTATGTTCTGAGGGGGATGCTTGGATATTGATCACAGAGAAAAGGCTAATTGGACAGGCACCTTAGTGGAGAAACAGAAACAGAAACAGAAACAGAAACAGAAACAGAAACAGAAACAGAAACAGAAACAGACCATAAATCGAATCAATAGTTAGCAAAACGGCACTGCCGATTCACGTTAGAGTGGTAATCTGGGGAAAATTGGTTGAACTGCACGATTTTCGGGCACTCTAGTGCCTCAGGCAGCCCTGTGAATTGAACACCGAGGGAGGTTCTGGCTACGTCAGTTGCGCAGCCAATGCTAATCCGGGAGTTCGCCGGTACCCGTGGTTGGCACTGCAATCTCGATTAAAGAAAAGTGTCGTCTTCGTTCAAAGCTTTCATGAACCAACTGATCGACATTAAGCGCTCACGCCACTCTGTAACCAGCTCTGAAACGACCTTAAGTTGCGCGTCATACAGATCCTTCCCCACCAGAAATTCGTGGCTGAGGAAATTGCCAGCATACAAGGCGTACCATCGTTGAATGACTTCGGTGTCGGTCCAGGCGTTGGCTTTCTCAGCATTGATGTGCAGAACAATGTGGTAGTGGTTCGGAGAAGCTTACCTGAGCGCTCGACCGCCTGGCGAGTATTCCGGCGGATGAAGCGCGAAAATTGCATTCATCAGGCAAAGTTGTTGATGTGGCGAAAGTGATTCCGTTAAAAGCACAAGCTGAAGTTAACCTCAATTTTAAAACTGTTTGAGGTAGAGGGAGGTATGGTTCTGGCGAATGGCTTGCAAGATGCCTCTCATCTCCAGTCTTGCTAGTGCCTGGTTTACACGGGCAATCAGCTCTTCACCGCGTGGATGGTTCCTGGAGACGAGTAGGTGCATGGATTGCCGTGAAAATACAATGCCCAGCTGCTGTACTTCGTCTCCGGAAGTGAAGGTATCGGCAATGGCCGTTTTGGCAGAGAACAGGTCGACGGGTACCACGTCGACTTCGCCGCTCACCAGCATCTCAAAGCACTCTACTAATGTGTTGGGTTGAATCAGCTCGGTATTGGGGTTTTGAAACAGCTCTTCGAGATCGTGGGTAAAGTAGCCCGCGGGTCGGCATAACCGGTAACCGGCCAGGTCCATCCGGGTAGTGACCGAAAAGACCTTGTTCTTGGCAACGTAGGGCATGACGTACGTTGAGGCCAGGGAATCAGAGAGCAGATACTGTTCGGCTCTTTCTTCGCTGTAATACCAGGGGAAGGTGGCATCATAGACACCTGCCTCGGTATCGCTGATTAGCTCTCCCCAGCCATCGCGAAAAATGACCTCCGGTTCGAAATCGGCAACTCGCATCACCTGGTCGAGAATCTGGATAACCATGCCCTGGTCTTTCCAGTTCTGGTCGGTGAAGGGCGCAAAGCCACCTGAGGTGGCCAGCTTTATGGGATCGGCATGAACCCAGGCAAAGAATATGCTGCAACCTATTGCTAGCCAGTACTTCATCGCTTCGCCCTGTTCTGATTAATAAATGATCAGGTCAAACTAACAGGCTGACAGATTTGTTCGAAGCTGATTGCGACATTTTGGTCGATAAAACCGTCGTTTGTTGGTTCGGATTATGAATTGATTCAAACGTTACTACTTTTCAAGAGGTCGGCCTACGGATACTCAATTAATAGCTGACGAGATTACCCAGAGTTTGAAAGCACTTGGTGGTGCCTCTCGGAAGGAGCATCGGCCCAGTTCCCAGCGTGACTTTGGCGTTTACACACCCGATTTACGCACGGTAGTTCGAGCGTATAGAGCTCGTCTCGCGCCTCAACCGGCAGAGGAAGTCTACCAGGTCGCGCTTAAGCTGTTAGACAAGTACGTTACTGAATGTCGGCAAATAGGGTATGAGTTGATTGCCTCGCACAAGGCCGCAAGGGAATCACTCACCGCAAGGCGAATTGAAGCACTTGGGCAGGGTATCGATAATTGGGCCTGTGTTGATAGTTTTTGTTGCCGTTGGGCACTGTTGGTTTGCATTAACAGGCAAACCAGCGTCAGCCGGTGTCCGACAGCCTGAATATCAACAGTCTGTTGTTTGCAGGCATGGCTATGTCGTTTTCCAGAAACAGCCCTGAGGCTTTGGCCAGCTCGGTCACCTCAGCCAGGTCTCGTATGCCCATCTGCGGCGCCCGGGATCTCAGGTGCCGATCGAATTGTCGATTGCTTTCGCTGGTAAACTGCCCCTCCTTATTGAAAGGGCCATAGAGGCAAAAGGCACCGTTAGCGGTCAGTCGGTCACCAACGCCCTGAAACATCTGCCCGACCTCAGTCCAGGCCATGATATGGGCTGTATTTGCCGAAAAAGCCCCGTCGAAAGCGGAGAGCGGCCAGGACTCTCTGGCTACGTCGAGCGCTACTATGGGGAGTATGTTTGGCAGTGCGGCCTGTTCCAGCCGCTGTTGGCTGTGGTGAATGGCATCGGGGTGTTCAGAGGGTTGCCATTGTAGGTGTGGCATTGATTGCGCGAAATACACGGCGTGTTGACCGGTACCCGTTCCGATCTCCAGTACCCTGGCTGGCGAGCCAAAAACCTCCCGCAGTTCTTCCAGGATGGGGGATTTGTTGTTCTCACAGGCTTGGGAAAAGGGCAGTTCGTTCGCCATGATGAAGGTCCTCCATGTTCTTATAACACTGCATACTGGGGTTGACTGGCGACATTACGAGGTCGCTTGACCCAATGATACCGATTATGTCCTGATCACACCCCACCGCGAACCCTTTGCATCCGGGAGCCAAATTCCATGGGTCACCAAAATGCCAACCTTAATCGGAAATTAAAATCGACGTTGGAAAGTCGCCAAGGCATTGGGGTTGGAGTTTCACGTCAAACCAGCAGCGTAAAACCAGCGCAGAATTTCTTAAAAGACGGCCAAACCCGCTACGGCTATGATCAGTAGATCCACTACTCCGCTCTGCCTACTGCTATCGAAGCGCAATCCTAACCGATGAATCAAATGCATCGCCATCAACCAACCCCGACCGCAGGCATCCCTACCTGCCTTAAAACCCGGCACCAGCCTGTGCCTGAACCGTCTAACAGGTTCAGGCTGTCTTAAGCGGCTGCCCCCGCAGCTCCAACCAAAACCGAACCGCCAGCACCGCAGTCGCAACAACCCCCACCAACCGAATCGCCACTATCACGGGGTCCAGGTTTGCCACGTTGGTGGGCCAGGCGACCATCAGCGCGGCGATGATGAACACCCAGCGTTCCCAACCCGCCATGCCTCTTCCCAGCCAGCCTGCCAGGCCGATTGAAAGCGCCGTGGTTGCAATGGTCGCCAGCACAATGGCGCCGGTAATTTCCCAGGCGTTGCCGATCAGCAGCAGGCCCGGCATGGTGACGAACAGGAAGGGCACTAGCAGTTTCACAAAGCCCAATCGCATGGATTCCACGGCGGTTTCATTGGGGGAGGAGCCGGCAATGCTGGCGGCGGCGTAGGCCGCCAGTGCCACGGGCGGTGTAATCGCCGAGACCAGTCCGAAGTAGAAAATGAACATGTGTGCTGACAAGGCGGGCATGCCCAGGCGGGTGAGTGCGGGTGCCACCAATACCGCCAGTAGCAGGTAGGCCGCCGAGGTTGGTAGGCCCATGCCCAATACGAACGAAGCCAGGGCGGTTAGTAACAAAACCGCCCACAAACTGCCGCCGCCAACATCGACGATCAGGCCCGATACCATCAACCCCATACCGGTCAGGTTCAGTACGCCGATGACAATGCCAGCCGCAGCCACAGCCGCCACAATCGGCAGGGTTGCGAGGAGGGTATCTTGGCATACCTGTAGCAATTCGGTCAGTTTTACCCGGGTATCTTTGTGCCAGGGGCTGATCAGCAGGCCTGCTACAATCGCCAGCACGGCGGCGCGGGTGGGTGACTCGCCGGCGACCATAAAACCGATCAGGATGAACAGCGGAATCAGCAGATAGCCGCGCGATTTCAGTACCTTGCCAAGAAATACCAGGCCACCGGCAGAGTCGCGCTCCAGGTTGAGTCGGCCAGCTTCGAGCCGCACTGCGATCATCAGCGCAAGAATGTACAGCAAGGCGGGTGCCAGGGCGGCGAGCGCAATCTGACTGTAGGGAATGCCGATGATCTCGGCCATTAGAAAGGCTGCGGCTCCCATCACCGGAGGCATAATTTGCCCGGCGGATGAGGCCGCCGCTTCAATCGCAGCGGCCAGTTTTGGGGTGTAGCCGACTTTTTTCATCAACGGAATGGTGAAAGTGCCGGTGGTGACCACATTGGCCACAGCGCTGCCGTTCAGCGAACCAAGCATGGCGCTCGACAGAGCTGCAGACAAACCGGGCCCACCCTGAACCCGGCCGGTCAAACCCCGAGCCAGATCGACAAAGACTTCGCCGGTACCGATGCGGGTTAACAGAGAGCCAAACAGTGCAAACAGGAAGATGTATTCTACCGCCACGCCCATGGGGATCCCATACACGCCTTCCGTCGACAACATCAGCGTGGAGGTCAGGCGCGACAGATCATAACCGCCGTGACCATACTTGCCGGGAATCATGTAACCCCAGGTGGCGTAGGCGAGCGACAGCGCCATTAGAATCACCAGTGCCCAGCCAACACGCACCCGAACCAGGGTTACCACCACCAGCAAGAGCCCGACAAAAATCCACCGGTCCAGCTCTATCGACATGGCACCCCGCATAATAATGTCCATATACGATTGCCACAGATGCGGGCCGGGAATCCAGGCGATCAGCGCCAGGGCATAGAACAGCAGACGCACCGGCAGCCGCCGGAAATTCAGTGCCGATGCCATTAGCCCGGCCGAGGCTACCGCCGAGAAAAAGAGGGCGCGCAACAGCAGGGCGGTAATACCGCCAAAGTAGGCGCCATAGACAACCAGTCCGGCGGTAAACACGGCCATGGCCACAAACAGTAGGGAGACCACGCGGGTCTCCCAGAAGGACTGCGGACTGTTTGGAATATCCAGCCGAGTCAGCGAAATGATCAAGATGTTCTACCTCTTATAAACACTCAGGTTTACTCGCCCTTCCATTCACTCAAAGTAACGTGCCGCACCCGGATGCAGATCGATCGGTACCTGAGTAGCGGTCCCGGCAGAGATCGCGGCGGCTTGAGGGTGTACTTCCGACAGTTGATCCAGGTTGTCAAACAGGGCGCTGGTCAGGTTGAAGATCAGGTCTTCGTCTGCATTGGCGGCGGTGAACAGGGTCGCCGGGTCGTTGATCATGGTTACCGGGCCGGTTTGGTCCGGGTAGGTGTCGGCGGGTACGTCATAGAGCTGATAGAACGGATAGTCTTCTATCATGCCTGCCACGGTATCGGCATCGACCGACAACAACACCATGTCTTCCTGGGCATCCAGATCAATCAGCGAGGCGGTTGGCGCACCGGCCAATACAACTGCAGCTTCAACCTGGCCGTTTTTCAGCGCGCTGATGCCTTCGTTGTAAGACAGGAACTGTTGCTCAACATCATCCAACACGCCGTAAGCGGTCAGCAGGCGCTGTGCCAGAACGGCGGCGTTGCTGCCCGGGGGGCCCATGCTGACGCTCTTGCCAGCCAACTGACTGAGGTCGGTAATGCCAGTGCCTTCAACGGTTGCTACTTGCAAAACGGCCGGGTACAAATAGGCCATGGCAGCGACTTCCAGCGGCTGACCATTGAACGGGCCTTCACCCACCGTGGCTTCGTACAGGGTGGACGAAGAGGAAAAACCGAAGGTCATTTGCCCGGCGGCAACGCGGCGAATGTTCTCGACCGAAGCGCCTGTCACTTCAGCGCGGGCGGTGGTGCCATCGAGGTTGCGGTTGATCACATCGGCCATACCGGCACCGATTACATAAAACAGACCACCGGTACCGCCGGTGCCAATGGATACCCGATCTTCTGCCACGGCCATACCACTGCTCAGCAGGGCGGCGGTTGCCAGGGTGGCGAGCGTTTTCTTCAACATGGTGCATCTCCTCATCGTTTTTATAGTGGTGACGGCGCGGGTCTTGTGTTTTGGGAAACCTGCGGAGCTGACTGAGTATAGTCGATAGCCAAAGCTCGACCTGTGCAGGACTGCCAGGCCGTACCGCCCGTGAATGCTGTGCGCATCATGGCGATCATACCTGTCTCCTTCCGGTCAAAAGTGGGATGGTGCGTTCAGTTTAGTGATCAATGCGCCCCCTGTCATCGGTATCAGCGAGGCTGACCGCGGTGCGACAGCTCGCGGATGATATTCGCCATATACCGGGTCGCCAGCGGCCGGTCACCATTGCGGTTCCAGAGTAAGCCAGGTGTTCGAATCGGCGTCGGGTTTTCCAGTGCGACAGCGACCAGATCAGGTTCATCACTTAAGGCGTTGTCGGAGACAATGCTGCACAGGCGGGTGCGCCGCACCAGCTCAACCATTGGTGAAATGGCGTTCAATTCGGCCACCACCTGCGGCTCGGCACCAGCTGCTTCAAAGCACTCATCAAGCAGTTGCCGGGTCGAGAAGTTCCGGGTTAACAAGGCCAGCGGCAAGCCATTGAGCTCAACCATGCGCACTCGTTTGCGTTTTGCCAGGGGGTGGTTCGGACTCATGATCAGTTTCAATTCTTCGTTAAACAAAGGCTCAAACCAGAGCCCGCGCGGCACCGCTGGCCGGTAGGAAACACCCAGATCCAGAGTGCCTGCTTCCAGGCCCTGGGCAATTTGGTCACCTGACAGTTCTTCCACAATCACTTTAACCTGCGGAAATTTTTCCATAAACGTAGCCAGGCACTGCGGAATCAGCTGCACGTTGAAGCTGTGAGTGGCGGCGATGCGCAGTTCACCGGTTAGTTGATCGGGCGAGGCTTTTAACGCCCCTATGGCGGCATCGACCTGTTTCAGGATCGGTGTAATGTTATCCACAAAGTCGCGCCCGGCCTGGGTTAGCGATACCGATTTGCCATCCCGGTTAAACAGGGTGACCTCCAGCTCATCTTCCAGCTGTTTGATCTGGTGCGACAGGGTCGACTGGGTGACGTGGGTACGCTCGGCCGCCCGGGTGAAGTTCTGCACTTCGGCCAGGGCGACGCAATAGCGCAGGTGTCTCAGTTCCATGGGGGCTCCGGCTCGGTGTTGGCAATTACTATCGATGATATCGATCATTAATATCGAAATTTATCATTTTTGTAAATATAACGGCGAGATTAAGGTGGGGGTCATACAAAAACAACCACAATAAGCACCGGAGCCGACCATGAAGATAGGGCGCGAAACCACGCCGAAAACGGCCATTTGTACCTCCAACGAACACACCATTGTGGTGCGTGGCCAGGACCTGTGTCAGGACCTGATCGGCCAGACCAGTTTTACCGACTACTTCCTACTGTTGCTGACCGGCAAACAGCCAACCGACACCGCCCGTAAAGTGGTCGATGCCACCCTGGTCTCCATCGCCGAGCACGGCCTGGTGCCCAGTGTTCAGGCCAGCCGGATGACTTACGCCGCCGCCCCGGATGCACTGCAGGGTGCTGTTGCAGCGGGCATTCTCGGCTGCGGCTCGGTCATCCTCGGCGCTTCGGAAACCGCCGGCAAGATGTTTGTGCGCATCCGCGAGCGCATGAACGACGGCATCAGCCTCGACGACGCAGCCCTGGCCGAAGTGAAAGCCTTGCGCGCCGACCGCCAGCCGATACCGGGCTATGGCCACCCGCTGCACAAGTCCCGCGACCCGCGCGTCGATGCGCTGTTTAAAGTCGCCCGTGATGCCGGTGCCAACCTCGATTTTATTGCCACCGCCGAGGCCGTTGAACGCGCCATTCCGCAGGTGATCAGCAAAGAACTCAAACTGAACGTATCGGCGGCCATTCCGGCCGTCTTACTGGGTGTGGATTTCCCGGTTTCGGCGCTGCGTGGCATCCCGATTCTGGCGCGCACCGCCAGCCTGATCGCGCATTTGTCCGAAGAAGCCGAGCAACCGAGCGGCTTTGCGCTCTCCTACCAGGCGACGCAGAACCTGGAATACACCGGCGAGACACCCGACGGCTTTAGTGCCTGACTGACCAAGGTAACCCAACAATGATCAAAGTACTGGAAGGCATCACCGTCATCGAGCAGGGCACCTTCATCACCGGCCCCGCCGCTGGCATGTTACTGGCGGACCTTGGCGCCAACGTCATCAAGGTGGAAATGCCGGGCACCGGCGACCCGTTCCGGGCGTTCAAGGGCGGCTTGTACAGCCCGCATTACCAGACCTACAACCGCAACAAGCGCAGCATCGCGCTGAACACCAAACAGCCTGACGACCTGGCCATTTTTGACGACCTGATTCGCGATGCCGATGTCTACATTCAGAATTTCCGCCCCGGTGCCGCCGAGCGCCTGGGCGCCGGTGAAGAACGCCTGCGCGAGATCAACCCAGGCCTAATTTACTGTGCCATCAGCGGCTTCGGGTCCGATGGCCCCTACGCTTCGCGGCCCAGTTACGACACCGTCGCTCAGGCCGCTAGCGGCTTCCTGAAACTGCTGATCAACCCGGAAAACCCCCGTGTGGTTGGCCCGGCCATGGCCGATGCGCTGTCTGGTTTTTACGCCGCCTACGGCATTCTCGGCGCGCTCTACGAGCGCAGCCAGACCGGCAAAGGCCGCAAGGTCGAAGTGTCTATGCTCGAAGCCATGTGCCACTTCAACCTCGATGCGTTCACCCACTATTTCTCCGAAGGCGAGATCATGGGGCCCTACAGCCGCCCGCAGGTATCGCAAAGTTATGTGATGGAATGCGCCGATGGCAAATGGGTGGCACTGCACATGTCGTCACCGGAGAAATTCTGGCAGGGCCTGGCCAATGCCATTGGCTACCCGGAACTGCTGCAGGATGACCGCTTCAGCACCCGCGAAGGCCGCATCAAGCATCAGGATCAGATGATCGAGGTGCTTAAACCCATCTTCAAACAGCAGAGTCGCGACACCTGGTGCCAGCGCCTGGAAGCCGAAGACGTGCCGCACGCGCCGATGTATGACTCGAACGAAGTGCTCGAAGACGCCCAGGTAAAACACCTGCAATTGGAAGTTTCAACGCAGCATCCCGAGATGGGAACCTTCCGATCAGTGCGCTCGCCCGTATCCTACGACGGAGAACGGCCGGTCAGCATTACCGCACCGCCGACACTGAACGAACACCACGACGACATCGTCGCCGAACTTCAGGCACGCAAAAAATAAAAAACAGCGAGGGCCAACCCATGTTTGAACCGCCGAAAAAAGAAGACATATTCAACCACGGTATTCCGTCCACACCGGATGACATTACCGAGATCGTCATCAAGGCCATGGGCCGCACAGAAAACCCGCGCCTGCGTGAAATTCTGACCGCCCTGGTGAAGCACCTTCACGCCTTTGGCCGCGAAGTGAAACTGAGTGACGAGGAATTCACCATGGCGCTGGATGCGGTTACCCGCCTTGGTCATCTCAGCGTCGGCAAGCACAACGAAACCGTGGTGATGTCCGATGCGCTCGGTTTTTCCACCTTGGTTATGATTTTGAACCAGAACCGCGATGCGGATCAGATGTCGCCTGCCTTGCTGGGGCCTTTTTACACCCGCAAAGACCCGGAATACCTGAACGGCTTCAACATCGCCCGCGATGAGCCAAAAGACACCGATATTCCGTTGTTTGTGCGTGGCATGGTGCAAGATAAAAACGGCGCACCACTGGCCAATGCCCTGGTCGAAGTCTGGCACGCCTCACCCGAGGGCTTGTACGACAACCAGGATGAAACCATGCCGGCCAACAACCTGCGCGGTAAATTCCGCACCGATGCCTCCGGCCAGTTTCACTTCCGCACCATCCGCCCGGCCAGCTACCCGATCCCGACCCACGGCCTGGTGGGTGACATGCTGCGCGCCCAGGGCCGGCACCCGTTCCGGGCGGCGCACCTGCATTTCACCGTCTCGGCCGATGACCACGCCACGCTGATTACCCAGATCTTTCCGGAAGACGATCTGTTCGTGGAATCCGATTGTGTATTCGGGGTTACCAGTGCCGATCTCGCCGTCGACTTCCCGATGCACAACGACGGCAAGGCGCCAGACGATGATGTCAGCGGGGACTATTGCACCCTGGATTTGACCTTCGATCTGTCGCCCGGTGAATCGCGCTTGCCGCAATCACCGATTAACGCTTAATCGAAACAATCCCTTAAAAAAGAATTCGTTTTATAAACGCAAGACTCAAAAAACAAAACAAGAGAGAGACGAAGCCATGAAAACAACCATTACACAGGGCGCTCTGGCGGCCACTCTAACCCTGGCAGCTACCCTGCCCACACTGGCGAACGCCGAAGAATCCATTAACCTCACGGTCGGTTCCAGCCACCCAACCACCATCCCCTGGGTGGGCATGATTCCGAATGTGTTCATTCCCGAAGTTGATCGCATTCTGGCTGAAGACGGCCAGTATGAAGTGAACTGGACCGAAGCCTACGCTGGCCAGTTGTACGGTGCCAACGCGACGCTGACCTCGGTGGGCGATGGCATTGCCGACATCGGCTGGGTATTCAGCTACCTCGAAGGCTCGCGCATGCCGCTCAGCCAGTTGAGCGCCTACACCCCGTTCACCACCAGCGACCCGGAACTGATTCTGGATGTGTTCGTCGACCTGATTAACGAGCAGCCGAAACTGGCCGACGAGTGGGAAGGCAATAACGTCGTTTTCCTGGGTGCTACAGCATCGGACACTTACGATATCTACACCAACTTCCCGGTCGATGACCTTTCAGACCTAGACGGCCGTCGCATTTCCGCCCCGGGCGTATTGGGCGTCTGGCTCGACCCGGTGAACGCCACCCCGGTCGATGGCACCCTGGCCAGCTACTACACCGACATTCAGACCGGCGTGTCTGAAGGCGTGGTAACACTCGCAACCGGTGCACTGCCGGCGCGTATCTACGAAGTGGCTCCGTACATCACTCAGGTGAACCTGGGCGTGGTGTTCTCCGGTGGTATTGCCATCAACCGTGACCGCTTCGAAAGCCTGCCTGAGGTTGTGCAGGATGCCATGAAGCAAGCCGGTGCCGTCTACACCGCCGCCCACGGCCGTGACCTGGCAGAGCGCTACCAGAGTTCACTCGACCGTATGGTTGAACTGAGTGCCGATTCCAACAACCCGGTCCAGGTCACCGCTCTGACAGCAGCCCAGCGCCAGGAATGGATCGACGGCATGCCGGACTTGGCACAGCAGTGGGTCGACAACAACGAAGCCCGCAACCTGCCCGCCGCTGACATTCTGCAAGCCTATATGGATGCGATTCGCGAGCGCGGCGTACAGCCGGAACGGGCCTGGGACGAACTCTGAGTTCGGTTTCCACCTCGACGCAACGGCCGGGCAATTGCCCGGCCGTTAATACGGGCACTCCCTGGAGCAGTATGCCATGAACGTTAAATCGCTTTTATTCGGCCAGGGCACCGGTAACAGTCTGTTTGGCTACCTGGTAGACGGCCTGAACGCCGCCGGGTCGTTGTTGATCTTTGCCATCATGGCACTGATTTGTGCCGATGTTTTATCCCGCAATCTGTTTAATCAACCCATCGACGGTGTCGCCGAAATGGTCGCCGCCTCGATTGTGATGATCGTTTTTCTGCAACTGGCGAGCACACTCCGCCACGGCCGTTTAGCCCAGGCCGATATTTTTATTTACGGCTTTACCGTCTCGTTTCCCCGCATCGGGCGCAGCCTTACCACCCTCTATTACCTGGCCGGTGCCGCCATGTTGTGGGTGGTGTATCAGGGCACGGTTCCGGTGCTGATGCGTGCGATCGATCGTAATCAATTCTTTGGCGTAGAGGGTGTGTTTACCTTTCCCGTCTGGCCGATTCGAACCGTGGTTGTGTTCTGCGCAGCCGTGACCGTACTGCAATTTCTGGTACTCGCCGTTCGCGAAGCCATCTGCGTTTTCCGGGGCACACCGATCAATACACCGGCAACATCCAAAGCCGGTGACACGACCAACACAGCCGACCAACAATCAGGAGCGCCGTCATGACCGGTTTGGAAATTGGCCTGGTGGCCGTCGTGGTCATGCTGGTGCTTATTTACATTGGCATGCACATCAGCATTGCTTTGATGCTGGTGTCCTTTGGTGCCATTGCCACCCTTAGAGATTCCGGCCTGGCCACGCGCATGGTTGCCGCCGCGGCCAACGATTCACTGAGCAGTTATTTGTATGGCGTTGTGCCGCTGTTTGTACTGATGGGCCTGCTCGTCGTGGTCTCCGGCGTCGGGCGCGATACCTTCGATGTATTCCAGCGCATGCTGCGCAAAATCCGTGGCGGGCTTGGCCTGGCCACCGTGGGCGCCAATGGCATCTTTGCGTCGATTACCGGCATCAGCGTTGCCTCGGCCGCTGTATTTACTCAGGTTGCCGTACCCGAGATGCGCCGCCACGGTTACACCCCGAAATTCTCGGTGGGCGTGGTCGCCGGCAGCTCAGTGTTGGGCATGCTGATTCCGCCTTCACTGTTGATGATTGTGTATGGTGTGCTAGCCGAGCAGTCAGTGGGCCGCATGTTCATCGCCGGTATTATTCCGGGATTAATTCTGGCGGTCTGCTTTTGCATCACCATTATGGTACTGGCTTATGCCTTCCCGGCATTCATGAACCAGGCAGGGCATCAGCCGGTTGTAGAGCCAGGCGATGAAAACACCTCTCGCCTGGCGCTGGCCAGTAAACTGATCCCGATTCTGATTCTCATGCTGCTGGTACTCGGCGGTCTGTATTCCGGTTTCTTCACACCAACCGAAGCCGGTGCCGTGGGTGCCTGTGGCGCTCTGGTGCTGGCATTGGCAAAACGTCGCCTGACCTGGGGTGCCTTCTACAAGGTACTGGGTGAAACCGGCCACGTGGCGGTCTCAATCCTGTTCCTGATACTGGCGGCTTCGTTGTACAGCCGCATGCTGGCACTGACCGGTTTGCCGATGTCTGTCGCCCAGTGGGTCACCTCGCTCGATCTGGCCGTGTATGAATTTCTGTTCCTGTATTTACTGGTCATTATCCTGATGGGCTGCATCATCGACTCGGTCTCGATCATGCTGATCGTATTGCCCATCGTGTTGCCCATTGCCCAGTTCTTCGGGCTCGATCTGATCTGGTTCGGGGTGATTACCGTGGTCGCCGTTGAAATAGGTTTGGTAACACCGCCGTTTGGCATATCGGTATATACGGTAAAAGCCAGCCTGAACGACGACACCGTCTCGGTAAAAGAAATCTTCAAGGGCGTAACCCCCTTCTTCATTGCCATGCTGTTCGCTCTCTTCGTGCTGACGGTATTTCCAGCGCTTTCAACCACGCTGGCTTACATGTATTAAAGGTAACTGCTGCCATGACCACACTGTCTACTGCACCACTGGCCGAAGAGCGCCACACGCCGCTGGATGACTGCGCACTCAACCAACTGTTTTTCGGTGCCCGTACTTTTTCCTACTGGCAAGACCGGCCCGTCGATGACGGCAAGCTGCGCCATCTGGCAGAGCTTGTCAGCCTGGGGCCTACCAGCATGAACTGCAATCCACTGCGCATTTACTTTTTGCGTACCGCCGAAGCGCGCGAACAACTGCTACCGGCATTAAAAGAAGGCAATGTAGAGAAAGTTAGCCAGGCCCCGGTCACCGCCATACTGGCCTACGACCGCCGCTTTTACGACCACTTGCCGACGCTGTTTCCACACAACAAAGACGCCCGTTCCCTGTTTGTGGGCAACGAACCCTTGCGCGAAGAAACCGCCTTTCGCAATGGCAGCCTGCAAGGTGGCTATTTCATTCTGGCCGCCCGTGCATTGGGGCTCGATTGCGGCCCGATCTCCGGGTTCGATAACGACAAGGTCGACCAGATATTCTTCGGCACTGAAAACCCGCACCTACGCAGCAACTTTATTTGCAACCTTGGCTACGGCGACGAAACCAAGCTACACCCGCGCGGCCCGCGCCTGAGTTTCGATGAAAGCTGCAGGCTGCTGTGAGCCGATCGTTAACTGGAAAAATAATAGATGAAAACACCGTCGCAAACGCGACAAATAAACAAACAACGACAAGACAATAACAACAAGAGGACTCTCTAATGTGCAGACTGTGTGAAGCAAGCAAAAACAGCGGTCATTCCGAAGGCCGTCGGGATTTTCTGAAAATGGCCGCCGCCACCGGTGCCGTAGCCGCCTCCATGCCGTTGCTGGCCGGGGGTGCCCAGGCCGCCGCGCACAGCGAATCGACCCAGACCAAAATGCCGGAAAATGTCGGTAATGCCACGCGTCGCACCCTGATTAAAGGCGGTGCCGTCATGAGCATGGACCCGTCCGTCGGCGACCTGCCGGTGGGTGATGTATTGCTCGAAGGCAAGCGCATTATCGAGATCGCGCCTTCCATCAGTGTGGGTGACGACGTTGCCGTAATCGACGCCAAAGGCAAGGTGGTGATGCCCGGCTTCATCGACACGCACCACCACCAGTTCGAAACCGCACTGCGCAGTTTCCTGGCCGATGGCATTCTGATTAACGATGGCCAGCCACACAGCAAATTCAACTATTACGAGTCCATCCTGCAGAACTTCTCGCTGCATTACCGCACCGAAGACGTGTACATCAACGAACTGTTCGCGGGTCTTTCACAACTCGATGCCGGTGTAACCACGGTGATGGACGTAAGCCAGATTCACCACTCACCGGAGCATTCCGACGCGGCCGTACTCGGCTTGAAAGACGCCGGTCGGCGCGGTGTGTTCGGTTACTTCGAAGGCTGGGGCGACCGTGCCCAATACCCGCAAGATGCCTCACGCCTGCGCCAGCAGCACTTCTCGTCGGATGATCAGTTGACCAGCATGGTCATGGGCGGTGAGATTTATCTGCCGGGCTACGAAGAAGCCTGGCGCATCGGCCGCGACCTGAATCTGCCCATCGCGCTGCATGTGGTTGGCACCTTCGGCATGGCCGATACCTTCGACCAACTGGCAAGAGACGGACAATTCGGTTCCGACAACATCTTCATTCACATGACCGGCATGAGCGACATGGCCTGGCAGGCCGCCGCCGATGCAGGCGCGCACGTGTCGCTCTCGGTACCGATCGAAATGACCATGCGCCACGGCATGCCACCGATCCAGAAATGCCTCGACCTCGGCTTGCAACCTTCGCTTTCAAGCGACGTGGAATGCACTATGACCGCCGACCCCTTCACTCAAATGCGCTCAACCATGACGCTGCAACGCGCCTTCGCTAACGAACGCGCCCTCGCCGGTGAAGACAACCTGCCAGCCCTGCTCACCGCCCGCGACTGCATCCGCTTCCACACCCTCGAAGGCGCCCGCGGCCTGAAGCTGGACCACAAAGTAGGCAGCCTGGCCCCAGGCAAAGAAGCCGACATCGTCCTGCTAGACGCCGAAGCCATTAACGTCACCCCGCTAAACCACGTACCGGGTGCCGTAGTAACGCTGATGGAACGTAACAACGTAGACACCGTGCTGGTAGCCGGAAAAATCCGTAAATGGCAGGGCAAACTGGTGGATGTAGACGTAAACCACCTACGCGGTCAGCTGGAAGCCAGTCGGGATTACCTGTTCGAAGCCGCAGGTATAGAGCAGGATCTGTTTCGGGCCTGAGCAACCACCCAACTGACCCCCGTTCGGCCTGAGCCCGTCGAAGGCCCTCGGGGAGCATAACCAAACCGCTGAACCCACCCCCAGCCACAAACCCGCCCCAACCACCCCCAACTTTCGCCCGGTCTTGCAGGGGCATTGATGCCCCACCAAGCCCTACCGCAAGCATCCCTGCCTACTGCGAAAGCCGGTGGCGGCTGGGGGCTAACCCCACCGCTTACCACTGCTTTTAACCCCGCAGGGCCATCCCACCCCCGCAGGGCCACCAAACCAACCCGTAGGAGGGCAGTCCCCTGCGCGACAGGAAGCAAAACTAACCACAGAACCCCACCCCCCCCGTTCGGCCTGAGCCTGTCGAAGGCCCTTGGGGAGCAAACCAAACCCGAGACCTGCTCATAGAAGGGTAGGGAGGCGCGAATGACACCCTGGCACATAACTACTTGCCAATTTTGTCACAGAGTGCCATCGTGTCAAAACAACCCATTTTGCATTTCTGTACCCTGTAACCACGACGCATATTCCGTGATCTACCCTGGATATGTGTCAATGACGACGCTGATGGCGGGGATAGTTGTCGGTAGTGACGGTTTTGTCGGATTGGATATTTAGTCCTTGTGTTCGTCGATGTTGGTTGGATGCCCCATACACTAGGGTTTTGCAGGGTTGAAAGTGGTGCGTTGGATTCCGAGTTAATCGAAATATGTGGCGAAAATGACGATGAAAAATAGCTGTTATAAGGCAATAAGGACATGACTTCGAAACCTGAATCTATGAAAAAAGAAGTAGCTGCTTTGGTCGCAAAGGGTGACCTTCTCTATTACGCAATGATTGATGACACCCGAGGTCTGCCTGAAAACATAGAGAAGAAGCTTAAAGAAAAAAAGATAAAGCTGCCAAATTTTAAAACAGAATACGATACTTGGTACTCAGAAGCACATGCTGTTATCAAGCAAGTGCTACCAGATCGACTGGTCGATTTCGTTAAGCAGTATAAAGATGAAAAAAGGAAAGAAATTGACTTTCTCACCTATGGTATAGCTGACTATTTGCTAGGGTTGAGAACTACTAGGTATGGTGGCTCAGAAGTTGTCGCGGATGGTTCTGCCGCAATTGCCAAGATGCAGATACAAAACTCAATTTTAGAAGCTGCGGCAAAGAGATTTGAAAGTTCTCTTTTCGATATTCAAGAAGTACTACAAGCTGATATGTTCGATTCCGAACTTGAAGCAGCTCGTGAGCTGGCTAAAAAGGGCTTCGTAAGAGGCGGAGGTGCCATTGCTGGAGTCGTTTTGGAAAAGCACCTTGGTCATGTTTGTGAAATGCACGGGCATAAGTCTCGAAAAAAGCATCCTTCTATTTCCGACTATTACCAACTTCTAAAAGAAAACGAAATCATTGATACACCCAAGTGGCGTTTTATCCAGCACCTTGGCGATTTAAGAAATTTATGTGATCACAGCAAAGATCGTGATCCAACGAAAGAGGATGTATTTGAACTTGTTGAAGGTGTAGAATAAGTCATTAAAACAGTGTTCTAAGTGTCTTATAGCAAGGCCAGGCACGGCGACGGCTTTTTCGTTGCGGCTTCGCCTCCACTACAAAACCGCGCGTGCTGGCGGCGTTATGCATATACGAGGATTCTGATGAAATTTGCTTTTGTAGCCCTGTGTAGTGTCCTTATGCTTGGTTGTGTCTCAACACACATGAAGCAGTACTTGGGCAAGGATATTAGAGAGGTCGTTCTAGACACTGGGCCTCCGGTGAACGCAATGGATATGGAAGGTGGAGTACGTGCGTTTCAGTTTAGGTGGGGAGGAGGAACTTATCGCGTCCCTACCACTACCATAACAACCGGCAGTGTAAGCACTTATGGTAACTCTGCATGGTTTAACTCTACTTCAATCACTTCGGGTGGCGGCGTTGTTCATAGTGAAGGCTGTTTAGTAAGCTATCTAACAGAATGGGACGATGTTCGAGAAACTTGGGTTGTAAGAGATATTAGGTATCCGAAGCGACTAGTATGTTAAAAGTGCATAACCAGCCAAGCCAGCGGACATATTTTTGCATCGCTGCGCTCAAAACGCAAAAATATGCCGCTGCTTAGGGGCGTTATAACGAAGTCGGGACCTAGGCTACGGAGAATCGGAAATGAGGTGGTTTTTATCAGGCGCTGCTGCAGTACTTTTAGTTGTGATTTCGGCGCTTTCCTATTTTGCCTTTACTGCACAGCTAGGCTCCCAGTTTTTAGGGGTCTTTCAGATACTTGCCCCCAGCCTCGCAACAATATTAACGGCTGTCGTTGCTCTGATGATTTACGCATCTCAACAAGCAACTCAGCGACTCTGGCTTGATGCAAAGCAGGATGATGAAAAGGCGAGACTTGCCTCAACCATTTACAAAGAGATCAAGTCAGCTGAAAACGCCATAGAAAAAATAAGGGCGAAGAATATCGAGAAGATTCAGAGATATGGGCCAAACAGTTTTTCATTGATCAATGAAACAGCACCTCCAATTCTTCCATATGAATCATGGACAAAGAACAAACACCTATTTGTTGGAGCTTTATCTTCGGAGCATTTCGATACAATCGATCAGTCATTCGAGGCTGCCATTCAAGCTGAGGACTGCCGAGCCTGGGCTTTAGACCTCTTTCGGTATCAAGCACAAGAAAAAGCAAGAGCCAGGGTTGACGCGGTAAATTCGTTAACCAAGGAGTTAGTTGTCGAACGGCTGAGAGCTTCCAAAGGTCATCCTACCGTACCAGGTCTTCTTGACGACGGGATTGACAACATTAAGGACGCTTGCGAGAAAGAATTCTATCGTTTGACCAGTTTACCGAGTGAGATCTTTGTTCCAAAAGAACTGGGTGATCGTGCAGAGCAGGCCCTCGGATCATTTAAACCTATTATCAATACGCCTGCTGGACAGGCACTCAAACAGCTTTGTCGGGGCTATTCATTATAACCAGCGCAGGCACAGCGACGCCCTTTCCATTGCGCCTTCGACTCCATTGCAAGGGCGCGCATGCTGCGAGCGTTAAATTTCAAGGGGATAGTATGGACCAGAATGGACAGGCAACTTAGTGAAGGAATAGAAAACAGCCATACATCGAATCAGTAGTTTGCAAAACAGTACCGCCGATTCATGTCAGTCTGGGAAATTGGGTAAAATTGGCAGATTTTCACGATTTTCAGGCACGTAAGTGCCTCAGGTAGCCCTGTGATTTAATATTGCGGGAGGTTCTGGCTAAGTAAGTTGCGCAGCCAATGCTAATCCGGGCGTTCGTCGGTATCCGAACTGCTGACACTTTGCTTTAATGGAGATTGCAGTGCCAACCAGCGCTTTAAACTGGCTTTCAAAGTGCTGAGTGTTATAGACCCAGTGCTCGATATCGATATTAAGGCGTTCGAGAATGGGTGGAAGGGTCTGTGTGATGCTTCCGCGTTTGCCGCTGCGGATCTGTCGACCGGTCCAATCAAGCAGTTCCAGGTAGTCCTACAGCCGAAAGGGCAAACCTTCGGGCATGTCTTGCCGAGGGTAGCCAACAAACGGAAATAAGGGTTTCGGCTGTTTGGGTTCTGTGGCTTCCGGTTCCTCTTTGGCGGTATCGATCCGCTGTTTGGCCGAGGTGAATTCTGACGCTTCCGGTGTGCTGGCCATACAAGCCCGGACAGGGTTAAGGTCTACATAGGCCAGGCAGGTTGCCAGGGCGGTTTCATCCAGTAAAGCCTGGGATTTGAACCGGGCTTCCCAGAAGCGTCAAGTACAGCCGTCTTCTGCATTGGCTTGCCGGGCGATGTCTTCATTCAGGGCTTTCATGAACCAGCTGATCGACATCAGACGCTCACGCTAGCCACATAGGACAGGCACCTTAGTGAATAGTAGAAAAATCCAGTCTTATTTAAAAGTCTGAAAGCGAATGGAAACAGGTTGGCGAGCTAGCGAAAATAGGTTCTGCGGGAGAAGTAAAGCATTCGTCAGAAAACCACAGGAATCCCTGTGTAGGTTACAGCGGCCGGCCGGTACCTCCCTTGATTGAGGCCGGCAGCCAACAGTCGAGTTCGAAAACAATCCTCCACTTAATGTCGAGACTCAGCCAAAATAGTCCTCCATCCACTGCACCAGTTTCCGGGTGTCCAATTCGGACAACGCCATACTCTGAAAATCATCACCGGCCTCCTGTTCGATCGTAATAAACTGATACAACAACTGGCCGGGCTGCTCGTCATGGAGAATCAGCATGATACGGCGACGTGTCCGGTGACAGTCAATGGTCAGTACATCTGCCGGAATTCCGGCGTCACGCATTTTGCGGCGGACCCCAATGACCGGGTTGATGTGTTCGTGACTGGCCTGGATGCGAGCATGGGCATCGCTGGCTGCATCAGATAGCATTTTCAGGGGATTTTCGGGCATGCTCGGGCTCGCTGGTCGTCGTTGACAGGTTTGATGAGCCGCTCAGGGTAGCCCAATGAAACCTGGTTAGGCAAACAGCGGGGATAGACATCGCTCACAATGGACAGGCACAGCAGTGCGGTTCGGATCTGTGCGGGGGGTGCCTGCCGGGCGACCGGCATTCCTACCGCGACCCTCAGAGTTAATTAGATAGCTATCAAAGGTTAGGTCACGATAGCTTTGGTTGATGATATAGGGGTGGGTGTCCCAGTTTTCCGGTTGTTTCTGATTCAGGTCTTTGCCAGTTGTTTTTTGCGCTTATAAATCGCATTGCGAATGAGTACGTAAAAAACGCCAACCATTCCACCCAGGAAAACAGACATGACCAGAATCAGCGCTATATTCGGGGAGGATTTTGAGATTGAGAGGTTGTCAAAGGATACGGCGCTGATGTCATTTTCTTCAATCGCTGCAATAACTCGTTTTGCATTCAGCATGTTGGCTGCCACTCTTTCGGTACCAAGCAATGCGGGTGTAAGTTCATTTTGAATGACGTTGAGTTCTGCCTTCGCTTGTTTCAGGACAGTTTCAGTGACAGATTCTTCAAATCCAGATAGGGTCTGTTCGTACTCTTCCATGCTGTCCGGATTCAGGGTGGTTTGAATCAGGGTACTGTTTTGGCCTTTGCTCCAATCCGAACCTGCAACCTTGAGGACACGTTGTGAACCTTCGGAGTTTAAGCATCCCGCTACCCCTGGGCTTTGCTCGCACAGTTGTAGGCTGCCCACGGAATGAACATTGATGGAATAAGAAGCACTGATACTGTATTTGACGGATGCTAACTGGGTGTATCCAAAAGCCATTGAAATGGCGATAGCAACACAGCCGAGAATCCACCACTTTCCATCCCATAGGGTTTCGAAAAGTTCAAACAAGTCGATTTCGTCATCGTAAGAAGGCCGGGTATCGGACATTACAGATCTCCCGTTATCACTGCGATTAACGCATAGAGTGAGACGACGCAACCTGCGGCCAGTGAGACTATTAAAAGTTTTGCGCCCCACGTGTAACGCTTTCTGTTTCCGGTATTACGTTCGGGGGGGAGTAGAAAGACGAGCCACGGTATATATCCGAAAATCAATGATTCATCGGAAATGTAAATCATGCAACCACGGTTGTAAACCAGGAAGAAGATCTTTCGCCAGATGGGGAATGGCGTCAATGACCTTCTTTTTGCTCCGATGACCGAGATTGCCCAGCCACTGTATGAGACGGGTGTCAGATCAGCTCAGTAGCCTCCATTCCATAGCAGCGCCTGCTGACTGGCGTTATGGCTTTTGGTCGTAATGGCCTCCAATGGCAAAGGTATAGACGTAGTGATCGTCAAATTTGTAAATCACACGATCTCTTTGGGAGATTCGCCGGGACCAAAAACCAGTAAGGCTATGCTTTAGTTGCTCGGGCTTTCCCAAGCCTGTTGCGGGGTCGGCGCGGAGCATTTCTTTTAATAGTTTGCAGAGCGATTTGTGCAGCTTCTTGTCCTGTTCTCGGAGCTGTTCATAGGTAGCCCAGGTACTGTCTTCAAAGACCAGTGATCTCATTGATTTCCTCATCCTTGGGGGTATACCCAGCGCTTCGGGCATGGGTGGCTGCCGATTCTGACAACTGGCGCATCAGGCTGGTATTTTGAAGTACATACAAAGTTTCTTGTTCCCGCTCCCAGTCGTCGGCGCTCATTACCACGAACGCTTCGCCGGAGCGACGAGTCACTTTCAGTGGGGTATGGTTGCTAACTGCTTGTTCTACAAAAGTTTTTAGGTTGTCTCTGAATTGGTTTACGCTGACAGAGTCCATTGGGTTTTCCTCAATTGTACGGTGTTTCCGTACATCTTATCGGCCAGGCCATAGCAAATCAATAGCAACGAGCCACAATGGACAGGCACAGCAGTGCGGTTCGGATCTGTGCGGGGGGTGCCTGCCGGGCGACCGGCATTCCTACCGCGACCCTCAGAGTTAATTAGATAGCTATCAAAGGTTAGGTCACGATAGCTTTGGTTGATGATATAGGGGTGGGTGTCCCAGTTTCCCGGTTGTTTCTGATTCAGGTCTTTGCCAGTTGTTTTTTGGAACCAAATAGGACAGGCACTGTAGTGTTGGTCAGCTCGGTTATCCGGTTTTCACTCCAACCGTGCCGGTGCTCATAGTCGTTGCCATTGTTGGAAAGTGATACTATAGTGATACTAATGGTTTGATTAAGGGGGACCCAATGAAAGTTGAGCTTGTAACGAACCTAAAGCGCCAAGCTACTAAGATTCTGGCAGATCTGCATGTGTCTAAAGAACCGATACTGATTACTGAACATGGTCAGCCATCCGCATACCTTGTCGATGTGCAGGATTACGAGTTTATGCAGCGTCGCCTAGAGCTGCTTGAGGGGCTTTCGCGGGGAGAGCGTGCTGTACTTGAGGGAAGAACGTACAGCCAAAGTGAGGCCAAAGAGAAAATGAGCAAATGGTTGAAGTAATATGGACGGAGCCTGCACTTCAAGAGTTGGATGCCATTGCTGAGTACATTGCACTGGATAATCCGGTTGCCGCAAGTCATCTGGTCCGAGCTGTTTTTGATAAGACCGAACGTTTAGAAAATTTCCCCCAATCAGGGCGAATTCCTCCAGAGCTCCCTAATTCGGTATACAGGGAGGTAGTGATTCCACCGTGTCGCATTTTTTATCGCGAAGATGAAAAGCGAGTTCTTGTCCTTTATGTCATGCGAGAGGAGCGACAGCTTCGTGCCTTCATGCTTGTGAACAGCTAACCAGACCACATTGACCGCATAGGACAGGCGTCTTAGTAATGTCGTTGTGCGGCTCTGCAGCAAGTCTGATTGCGAACATTACCGTGCGTGTTAGAGTTCGCTGTCTGCACTGTCTATCCCTGGAGAACAACCACCATGAACACCACTCTCACACCTTACCCAATCGGCACTCCCGGCACCCCCTGGGGCGACACTGAACGCGCTGAGTGGTTGGCAGCACAAACCCAGCAGCGCAGCTACGAGGCCGAAGTGTTGAGTGTGATCGAGGGCCTGCGCACGCGCTTCGATGTGGAAGAGTATGGCTGTCTGGACTATGGCGCTGAACGGTATCCGCTGATGGCGATTCGCAGTCGCGACTGGCGTGATGATTTGCCCGTTGTGTTGATAACCGGTGGGGTACACGGTTACGAAACCAGTGGTGTGCACGGTGCGCTGCAGTTCGTTGATCGATATGCGGCGGACTATGCGGGTCGCGTTAACTGGCTGGTTGTGCCCTGTGTCAGCCCCTGGGCGTATGAGCGCATTCATCGCTGGAACCCGAACGCTATTGACCCGAACCGGTCGTTCCGCGACGACAGCCCGGCTCAAGAGTCTGCGGCACTGATGGAATTGGTAGCGCCCCTACGCGAACGGGTGCTGATGCATATCGATCTGCACGAGACCACCGATACCGACGAAACCGAGTTTCGACCGGCGCTGGCGTCGCGCGACGGCGAGCCGTTTAAGCCAGGCGAGATTCCCGATGGTTTCTATCTGGTCGATGACAGCGAGAACCCGCAGCCTGAGTTCCAGCAGGCGGTAATCAACGCGGTGGAGCAAGTCACGCATATTGCTCCGGCTGATGATAGCGGCGAGATTATAGGATCACCCGTGATTGCTCGGGGTGTTATTCAGTACCCACTCAGGCAGCTTGGCTTGTGTGCCGGCTTTACCAGCGCGCCTTACAAAACCACCACCGAGGTTTACCCCGATAGCCCCCGTGCGACCTCGGCGCAATGCAATGCCGCCCAGGTCGCTGCTGTATGTGCAGCAATTGATTACGTGTTGGGGTGAAAAGGCTCGGGGTGGTGATCTCGCCCGAGCTAGAGCCTGGTTCGGCAGACACCAGAGAGACCGCCGAAATTGACGACTTTGACCATAATGGTTAATTGATTCCGGCTCTATTGGTGCAAACGCTCTGGTCGATCAGAGCATCTGCACCAATTGAATGTTGTTTCCGCAGGTGTCATCCAGAACGGCCATCATCACTGGGCCTACTACTTTTGGTGACATTGTGAATTGAACCCCAAGTTCCGAAAGCCGTTGGTGCTCACTTTCAAGATCCTCTACGGCAAAGGAGGTCCAGGGGATTCCAGCATCGCTGAGTGCTTTTTGATACACTTTGGCGGGTTCAAATGCCATGGGTTCGAGCAATAACTCTACTCCGTTTTGCTCCTTTGGAGAGACCACCGTTAGCCATTTATGCTCACCCACCGGAATTTCCGTTTTTTTAATAAACCCCAGTTTCTCGGTATAAAAGGCCAATGCTTTTTCCTGATTATCAACAGGAACACTGGTTACATGGATTCTGATCATTGGTTTAGCCTCTTTGCGTGTGATTACCATGAATGTAAGGCAAATATAGCAACAGCCAGTGTTAATTACTTATTCCGGATTGCTTTTATTGGCTTTTTGATACGCTCTCGGAGAATACCCGGTACCGCTTTTAAATACCTTTGAGAAGGTAGGCAAACTCTCATAGCCAACCTCGAAACAAACCTCGGCAACAGAAAGTCCTGCTTTCAGCAGTTCCTTTGCTTTCTCGATTCGAACACTCCTCATATGCTGCCTTGGGGTCACACCGTATATTTGCTGAAATATTCTTATGTAGTGAGCGCGTGACATGAAAGCTGCAGCGGCCATTTTTTCAAGTTCGACTCGCTCTGAGTAGTATTGCTCAATAAACGCTCTGGACTGCCGGACGTGTACGTAGTGGTAGGCTTTTAAAGGCGAGCTTTCGGCCACTTGCTCCAATTGCTGTTCGAAAAATGTCTTGGGCTTGTTTTTCATGGGCTATCTGGCCTGGTTAGGCGGCATTGAGCGCGGTTATAGAGGCCATGTCGCCGTTAGCGTTCTTAAAAGCGATTGAGTCAGAGAGATTGATATTGTTTCCAGATCAATTACCCTGCCCTGATCGAGCCCTGATCCACAATGCGATAATAGGGTTATAACGAATAGTAACCGGGAACTCAATGCAAGGCAGGGGTAAGTAGGCTTCTCAGCGAACCCGAGTTCACCGTTTGGAACCATTCACACCGGAGGTAAGGTGCGTTTTTTGATGATAGCTATGGCCCTCATTCTGATGACTGGCTGCGATGCACTTAGAACGGTTTATGTCGAGGTGGTCTCAGAAACCACTGTACAGAGTGGAGGTCCGCTTGGCGGAACCTTCTCGGAGCTGGGCTTTAGTGAATTTGCGTCTTTCGATGTGTCCAGTTCCCAAACCTTCCAGAACAATGACGCCAATCGGGACAACATCGGTGATTCTTACGTTACTCAGTTTGCACTTGAGGTGACCGATCCGGACGGCCAGACGTTATCCTTTATCGACGGCATGGAGGTTTTTATCGGCGATGGAAACACCAGAACCCGGGTCGCCTATTTGGGTGATGATCAGAACACCGACGTCAGAGTACTGCAGTTGCAGGTGCACAATGATCGTGAAATTGGCCAGTACCTGCGTGCTGACGAGACGGTTGTTGACGTTGAAGCCAAAGGAACCCCTCCGTAGGATGACACCACCATTGAGGCCACCATGGGCTTCAGTATCAAGCTGAGGTTCTGACAGCCTGGTAATGCCGATCGATATTACTATGTGCATTGACTGTTGGTGAACTGGAGGAATGACGCATGCAAACACCGGACAAAAGCCGGGCGCCATTGGACCAAAACACACTATCACTGACAGAGGATACCTCCGATGACTGTTTCCGAAGTTCTTGCTTTGCTCGAGGCTGAACGTGATGAACGGGGCATAAGAAACTGGGAAAAGCTGGGCTCGGGCACAGCGGGGATGAAGAGTTACGGAATCGGGCTCACGCGGCTGCGCAAGCTTGCCAGGCAGGTCGGGCGCAACTCGGAACTGGCGCACGCACTCTGGCAGACCGACACCTACGAGGCCAGAGTCATCGCCTTGCTCATCGACGATCCCGCGCACATCACGCGTGATCAGGCCGAGAAACAGGTGGAGGAATTGGCCGGAGGTATGTTGGCGCATGTGTTTGCCTCCTGCGATGCAACATTGGCAAAAACATCGTTCGTGGTCGAGCTTGCCGAACAGTGGGTTCGGAGCGAAGACGCCGTGCGCCGCGAGTGCGGTTACGGGTTGCTCTATGAAGCGTCGAAGTTCTCGGGCAGGAAGGCACCGAGTGAGGCGTTCTTCTTCGCCCAGGTCGAGCGCATCGCAAAGACGATCGGTAGTGAGTCGGAAAAGGTCCGTCTGTCTATGGGTACGGCGCTTATGGGGATTGGAAAGCGCAGTGCTGCCTTGAACGAAGCGGCTCTGAAGGTGGCGCGGCAGGTGGGGCCAATCGAGTTCACCTCGGCCAGCGGGGAGTGCGAGCCGTTCGACGTCGCCAAGCACCTGACCACCGACCGGCTAAAAGAGAAGCTGGGGGTATAAGGTTTGGCAGTTGAATTAATAAGATCAGCAACTCTTAAGACACTCACATCAGACGGCCGCAACGGCCTGTGGCAGTGACCTGGATACCGACAAGCAACCTTCCCACTGGATACCGGTAGTCTGCAGCTGCGCGCACTGCTTGGTTGAGGAACTGATTTTGTTGTGAGGGCTGATAGGGGCCTTCGTTAGATGTTATAACGTTTTGACGCTATAATGTCAGTTCCCTCCCATCACTGGAGAACACCATGGGCGAGTCATCAAAGCGTTCTACGGTCTATTTCGACCCTCAATTGCATGCTGCCCTCAGGCTCAAGGCCGCCCATACGCACCGCTCTCTGTCCGATATTGTTAATGATGCGGTTCGTGCGGCACTTGCTGAGGATCAGGAAGATTTGGCGGCGTTTGAAGACAGAGTCGCCGAGCCGACCATGAGCTATGAGGCGTTGCTGGACGATCTGAAGGCCCATGGCAAAATATAAACTTGCCTTCAAAAAGTCTGTTGCCAAAGATCTGCGGCCAATTCCAAACGACGATGTAGCCCGGATTGTTCAGCGTATCGAGTCGCTGCAGGAAGATCCGAGGCCAGTAGGCAGTGAGAAACTCTCAGGGCAGGAGCGATACCGGATTCGTCAGGGTGTCTATCGGAACATCTATGAAATAGCGGATGAAGTGCTTCTCGTGACGGTCGTAAAGGTACAGATCCACACGGATCAAATGGATACATGTGTAAGCAATAGGAGAGGATAGGTGGGAAGATTAATTGCTGCTTTAGTATTTTCTGGATTGGCCGTTTGCGCTGTAATTGCTTTTAGGGGATTGAAAAAAGGGCAAGTTATTGCGCATGAAGTGAACAGCCCTGGAAAATCAAGGGTATTGGGTGTCAGCTATATTTTTGGAGCAGTAATCTTCTCTTTCATGTCTTTGATAAATTTCTTAATGTTTTTTGTTGAGCTAGATTAATGTTTAACTCCTAACATCAACAATTAGCCTGCCGCTCAGTCCAAAAAGCTCCCGGCAAAAGACTCTCGCCGCAATCAAAGGGGTCAGAGTCATTGATTTTTGGATAAGTTGCACCTAATTCCACCTTGAGACTCATGGAGAAGGCAATGGCTCGTTTGCCCCGACTATATTTTCCCGGTTGCAGTCAACATGTTATCCAGCGAGGTAACAATCGGGAAGCCTGCTTTTACAGCGAGGCGGATTACAAAGCTTATTTGTCGTTTTTGAAGGATGCAGCAGCCAAATATCAGGTAGCCATTCACGCCTTTGTTCTGATGACTAATCATGTCCATTTACTGATAACGCCTGGCAGCGAGCAGGGTACAAGCCGGATGATGCAAGCACTGGGCCGAAAATACGTTCAGCACTTCAACTTCACGCATAGCCGAACCGGTACTTTGTGGGAAGGGCGGTATAAATCTACGCTGGTCGACGCCGACAATTATTTCAAGCGTTCAGCCGTTTTGCGCTGATCGTAGGCCTGCAACCAGTCTTGCAGGTTGGGTGCGTGACGCGACACAAACCGCTCCAGGTCCGACCGCTCGCAGGGGTGGCCGGTGAAAATCAGGATGTAGTCGGCAAAGCGGCCGATGCGCTCGGCTTTGGTTTCGTGAGTGTGCATCGAAATATAGCCGATCTGCGTCAGGTAAATGGTGCGTGCGCGGACGCTGGCTTCATGGGGTGGGTAGTTGAAGCGCTGTAGCATCCTGGTCAGGGCTTCTAGCCGGCGTTCGTCGGCGGCGGCGACTTCTTTGGCCACGTTGGCGTTCTGCATGGCCCAGTTGCGCACGGCGTATTCGAATTCCGAGTCAAACAATTGCTCATCCAACCAGCAATCGAACACATTGAGTGTGGCTTCAACCACGGTACCGGCATAGCGTTCGGTTTGTTGAATGAAGCCATCGGTGTTGTGAGCCTTCCACCGGTCGATCAGGCGGTCGAGCAGGGCCTCCCGATCTTTGAAAAACCAATAGAAGCTGGTGCGGGATGTGTTCAGAGCCTTGGCCAGTGGCAGTATTTTCACGGCGTCCACACCGGATTGGATCAGCAGGCGGTAGGCGGCATCGAGCCAGTCTTCCGCACGGCCTTTGTCAGTATCGGTTGTCATGCTATCTCTCTGAAGTTGGTGAGCGATTTAATGGTCTGCAATTAAATAATTGTACATCTATGTCATTTTAATTGACACAAGTGTACATGATCGTTAGCGTGAGAATCCAGCCGGTATTCGACAGGAGACTGACCATGGCTCAAGACCCGTTGTTGCAACCCTTCCAGCTCAAGCATCTGACCATAAAGAACCGTCTGATGATGACTGCGCATGAACCCGCCTACCCGGTCGATGGCATGCCTACGGAGCTGTACCGGGCTTACCATGTCGAGCGGGCCAGAGCCGGCCTCGGCCTGACCATGACCGCCGGGTCTGCCGCCGTCGCGAAAGACAGCCCGCCCGTGTTCAACAATATTCTGGCCTACAAAGACGAAGTGGTGCCCTGGCTGCGCGACCTAACCGATGCCTGCCACGAGCACGGCACCGCCGTGATGATTCAGTTGACCCATCTTGGCCGCCGCACCCGTTGGGATAAATCCGACTGGTTGCCGGCTGTGTCCTCTTCCCATAACCGCGAAGCCTCGCATCGTGCTTTCCCCAAACAGGTTGAAGACTGGGACATCGACCGTCTGATTCGCGACTACGCCGACGCGGCTGAACGCATGCATGCCGCCGGGCTCGATGGCATTGAACTGCAAGCCTATGGCCACCTGATGGATCAATTCTGGTCGCCGTTGACCAACACCCTCGACGGGCCTTATGGCGGCAGTCTGGATAATAGGCTGCGATTCACGTTCGATGTACTGAAGGCCATTCGCGAGCGGGTCGGGCCTGAGTTTATAGTGGGCGTGCGTTACACCGGCGATGAGCAACTGCCCGGTGGTTTGAACGCCAGTGAAGGTCTCGATATATCGAGGCGTCTGAAAGACAGCGGTATGGTCGATTTTCTCAATGTGGTGCGTGGTCACATTGATACCGATCCGGGCCTGACTGATGTGATTCCCGTTCAGGGCATGCCCAGTGCCCCACACCTGGATTTCGCCGGCGAGATAAAACGCCAGGTCGATTTCCCCACCTTCCACGGCGCCAAGATTCAGGACGTTGGTACCGCCCGGTACGCCATCGAATCCGGCAAGGTCGATATGATCGGCATGACCCGGGCACACATGGCCGACCCGCACATTGTCAGAAAAATCATGGAAGGGCGCGAGGAAGAGATACGCCCTTGCGTCGGTGCCAATTATTGTCTCGATCGCATCTACCAGGGCGGTGCTGCTTATTGCATTCACAACGCCGCCACCGGTCGTGAAACCACCATGCCGCACGATATTCCCAAAGCCGACCGGAAGCGTCGGGTCGTGATCATCGGTGCCGGACCGGGCGGGCTTGAAGCGGCCCGCGTCGCGGCCGAGCGCGGGCATGATGTGGTGGTCATGGAGGCCATGAGCCAGGCGGGTGGCCAGGTGCGGTTAACGGCGCAAAGCGAACGCCGGCGCGAGATGATCGCCATTATCGACTGGCGTTTGGCGCAGTGCGAAAAAATGGGCGTCGAGATCCGCTATAACTGCTGGGCAGAAGCAGATGAGGTACGGCAGGAGAACCCGGACGTCGTCATCGTCGCCACGGGCGGTTACCCCATTGAAGATAAACCGAACATCGGCAACGACTTGGTGGTGAACACCTGGGATATTCTCTCCGGGCACATCAAACCCGGACAGAAAGTACTGTTGTTCGACGACGCCTGCGATCACCCCGCTTTGCAGGCTGCGGAAATCATTGCCAAAGCCGGTGCCGAACTGGAAATTATGACGCCGGACCGGTCGTTTTCGGCCGAGATTATGGCGATGAATCTGGTGCCCTACATGAGAGCCCTGCAGCGCCCGAATGTGACTTTTACACCCACGTATCGCTTGAAATCAGTGGAGCGCAATGGCGATAAACTGCTGGCCAAAATCACCAGCGATTACCTCGACCTGGACCATGAACGCCACATCGATCAGGTGGTGGTCAATTACGGCATCACACCCATGGCCGACATCTATTTCGAGCTGAAACCACATTCCAGCAACGGCGGGGAAATCAATTACGATGACCTGATTGTGGGTAAAGCACAAAACGTGGTGCGTAACGAAGACGGTCGCTTCCAGCTGTTCCGGATCGGCGATGCGGTCGAATCACGCAATACACATGCGGCCATTTACGATGCGCTGAGATTGGTTAAAGACTTGTAGGACAACTGGTTTGGATGGCGTTTTTATTACTGGCGTTGTTGTCTTGCGGCCGAGGGGGCAATGCCATAATAGTCTCTGAAGCAATTGCTGAAGTGGCTGCTGCTGACAAAACCGCTGGCCAGGGAGATATCGACAATGCTCCGGTTGGTTTGCATCAGCAGGCGCCGGGCATGGACCAGTCGGAGTTCAAGGTAGTAGCGCGACGGTGACGTCTCTAGATGTGTCTGGAACAGGCGCTCCACCTGTCGGCGGGAGATGTTGGCGCAATGCGCCAGTTCCGGCAGGGTCAGCGGTTCTTCAATATTGGCCCGCATCAGAGCGAGCAGGGTTTGCAACGATTCGGGAAGGGTTGGATCGTCGCCGAGGTTCAATGGCATCGGGCCGACCTGCTCGGAGACCTGGTCGCAACTGAGAATCTCACGCACGGCTCGCACGATGTGTGGGTTATCCAGCAAGCGGCCAATCAACTTCAGCATCATCTCCAGCGCGCTGACCGGGCCGGCACAGGTGGCGTGTTCGTTGTCGATCTCATAGGCGTTGGCGGAGACCTTAACCGCCGGATAATGCTCGCGCACATAGGCGTGATTGTCCGGGTGCAGGGCGCAGGCCTGGTGGTCCATCAGGCCGGCTTGAACCAGGGCGACACCCCCGTTCCACAAACCGGCCAGCCGAATGCCGTTCTGGTCAGCCCATTTCAGAGTGCTCAGCAGGTGCGGTTCGGGCTCCAACTGACTGCGATAGCCGCCACAAATCACCAACATGTCGACATGCTCGGGCTTGGCTTTGAATGCACTCAGCGTCATTCGAGTGGCGACTTCGATGCCCAGGTCGCTCAGGGTGTTGCGCCCTTCAGCGCCGATGGTGAAGTGTACGAAGGCTGGCTCAGGTGTAACCAGATTGGTGGTGACCAGGGTATCAACGGCTGCCGTAAAAGCCACCATGGAGAAGTGCTCGCGCAGGATAAAACCGACGCGTAAGGGCGTCTGGGTGGTGGAGGCTGTGCCTGTACTACTAGAGGTAGAGGACGAACACACTATGGTACTTACACTCCTAACCAGTGTGCTAACGGAATCAAGTTTCGGAGTTCGCACAACGCGAGCGTCGGATGCCGGTGGTACCTCTGCGGGGGAGTCCGCAGCATGGATGCTGCGGTCTAGGCTCCACGGACGGATTTACGCCGACCCCGCAGAGGTACCACCGGTAACCGACGCGGACCATGGCCACTCATCGAACGCTGAAACTGGAGTTATTGAATAAAGAGAATGCGGTGTTTTGTAAGGTGCTGTCAACCGGGGAAAGGTTGCGGAAGAAGGGCACAACGACTTCGAATCGGCTCGATCCTTGAGCCGGTCATTCGTTAACGCTTAATCTTTAAACACCACCGTACGGTTACCGATCAGGAAGACGCGTTTCTCGGTGTGGTAGCGAACCGCGCTGGCCAGCGTTTGGCTTTCGATGTCCTGGCCGCGTGCCACCAGATCTTCCGGGTAGTGGCTGTGATCGACGGCCTGAACCCCCTGGGCGATGATCGGCCCTTCATCCAAATCGTCGTTGATGTAATGCGCTGTGGCGCCCACCAGTTTAACGCCCTTGGCCCAGGCCTGGTGGTAGGGTTTGGCGCCCTTGAAGCCGGGCAGCAGCGAGTGGTGAATGTTGATCGCCTTGCCATCGAGCCGGGCGGCCATTGCCGGCGACAGCACTTGCATGTACCGCGCAAGCACGACCAGTTCGCAGTCGAATTCATTGATCAGCCGCCACACTTCAGTTTCCTGCTGTGGCTTGGTGTCCGCGGTGATCGGCAAATGGAAATAGGGGATGCCGTGCCAGTCGGCCAGATGTTTCAGATCCGGGTGGTTGGAGATGATCAGCGGAATATCGATGGCCAGCTCGCCGGTGCGGTAACGGTACAGCAGGTCGTTCAGGCAATGGTCGTATTTCGACACCAGAATCGCCACCCGGGTGCGGTGATAAGGCTCGGTTAACTGCCACTGCATGTCGAACCCCGACGCCCGGGATTCGAACAGTTCCCGGAAGTCGTTCAATGATGACTGGCCGTTGATTGGCCTGAATTCAACCCGAATGCAGAAGCTTTCGGTTTCCTTGTCGTCGAACGAATTCATGGCGACGATGTAGTTTTCCGTCTCGGCCAGGCTGCGGGTTACCACGTCTACCGTGCCCAGACGGCTGGGACATTGTGCCGTCAGTATCCAGAGTTTTTCTTTGGTGCCCATGGTTTGCCCTCTCACCCTGCAACCGGGTTGGTGTGGCGTTTGGAGGCTTGGGTCTGTGCCGCCGGTACGCTCAGCTGCACACCATACTCCTGACTGGCATCCACCAGCCAGCGCCAGGCGTAGTCGGCAAAACTGCGGCGTATCACCAGCTCCCAGTCGTTCTCGGCCAGGCGTCGAACTGTCGCCTGGGATTTGGCGAACACGGTGGTGACGACCTTGCCGACCGGGAAGTTGCGATCGTGCACGTCGTAGGGACAGCTTTTCATCAGCACCGCGCGAGCCTCAGCGCCGGCCAGGCGCACCAGGGTCTGACCACCACTGACGTTGATCACCGAGTAGTGACCGCTGAGGTGCTCGCGCAGGGTCAGTTCCATGTTGAAGGCCTGGTCACCGGGGCCCACCAGCAACCATTCGTCGGGGCTGATCCAGCTCAGCGACCATTGCTCGTTGTGAACGCTGTGCAGAGCCCCCGGCAGCGCCAGCCCGGTGGCCGCTTCGATGCCCTGGCGAAAGTCGGTGTTGTCGGCATCGCCTCTGAGCGCCAAATGCGCTTTCAGTGCGTCTTCCCACAGGTGGACGCCGGGGTTTGGCTGGTCCGTTTGGTTTGGCTTCTTGATGACATGATGCAGCGGACTGCGCGCGGGAACATCGGCAGAGGGAATCTGATCCATGATGGCTATTCCGCTGGCACTGGCCTGTTCGTTCATGACTTCAGACATTTTGGCGTTCCCCTTTCGGATCCAGGAAAATGGTGTTGCAGATCTCGGCTTCGATGACGCGGCCGTCGACCAGCGGGTAGTAGACGGTATCGCCGGTTCGCTTGTGGCCATTTTTGATCACGCCCATGGCGATGGAGCGCCCCAGGTTAGCACTGTAGTAGCTGGAGGTGACATGCCCCAACATCTTCATCGGAATCGGCTGGTTCGGGTCGTCCACGGCCTGGGCACCTTCCGGTAACACCGCCCTGGGGTCTTTGGTTTTCAGACCGACCAACTGTTTGCGGTCTTCACGCATGCAGTCTTCGCGCTTCATGCCGCGCTTGCCGACAAAACTGAACGGCTTGTCTTCCTTCACCGCCCAACTCAGGCCCAGGTCGTAAGGGTGAACCGAGCCGTCGGTATCCTGACCGGCAATGATGAAGCCTTTCTCGGCGCGCAGAATGTGCATGGTTTCGGTGCCATAGGGCGTCAGGTTGTATTTTTCGCCGTGTTCAAACAGCTTTTCCCAGACGTGCAGGCCGTAATTCGCCTGAACGTTGATTTCGTAAGACAGCTCCCCGGTGAAGGAGATGCGGAACACCCGTGCCGGCACACCGGCGACGGTGCCCTGGCGGAAGTCCATGAACTTGAAGCTGTCTTTATCCAGATCGATGTCGTCGGTCAGTTCGGCCAGCAATTTGCGCGCATTCGGTCCGCCAACGGTCATGGTAGCCCAGTGGTCGGTGACCGTATTGAAGTAGACCTCAAGCTCGGGCCACTCGGTCTGGTGGTAGAGCTCCAGCCATTCCAGTACCCCGGCCGCGCCACCGGTGGTGGTGGTCATCAGGAAGTGGTTTTCGCCTAGGCAGGAGGTAACGCCGTCGTCGAACACCATGCCGTCTTCCTTGCACATCAGGCCGTAGCGGCATTTGCCCACCGGCAGTTTGGCCCAGGCGTTGGTGTAGATGCGGCCGAGGAATTCGCGCGCGTCCTTGCCCTGAATGTCGATCTTGCCCAGTGTCGAGGCGTCCAGAATGCCCACGCTTTCACGGGTGGCGACGCATTCACGATCCAGCGTCTGCTGCATGGTTTCGCCGGGCTGGGGGAAATACCAGGGGCGCTTCCACTGCCCGACGTCCTCGAATTTGGCGCCGCGTTTAACATGCCATTCGTGCATGGCGCTGTAGCGTTTCGGGTCGAACAGGTCGCGGCAGTGGCGCCCGGCAATGGCGCCGAAGGTTACCGGCGTGTAGTTCGGCCGGAAAATGGTGGTGCCGGTTTCGGGAATGGTTTTGTTCATCGACTGGGCGGCGATGGCCATGCCGTTGATGTTACCCAGCTTGCCCTGGTCGGTGCCGAAGCCCATGGCGGTGTAGCGCTTCACGTGCTCGATCGACTCAAACCCTTCGCGGGTTGCCAGCTCGATGCCGGCGGCGGTGACGTCGGTCTGGAAATCGACAAACTGCTTCGGTGCCCGGCTGGTGCGTTTTTCATGCGGTATGCTGAACAGGGCCATGGCATTGGTTTCAGGCAGGTCGTTAGCCTGAGGCACCGCCGCGGCTTCAGCCGCAAAGCCCGCCTTGGTAGCGGCTTCGGCGCCGCGTTGGGCTCCCTGAATCAGACAGTCGTTCAGGTTGAAGGTACCGGCCACGGCACCCGCGACCAGTTGCTTCTGCACGGTGTCACCTGGTACGAAACCGATAACATCATCGTTCCACACTGGCCGGCTGCCGGTGTGGCAAGACAGGTGCACCGCCGGGCTCCAGCCGCCGGAAGTGGCGATGGTGTCGCAACTGAGCGTCTTGCTGTTACCCGTGACACGGTCGCCTTGCTCGTTAAGGGGGGTCACCACGGCACCGTTTACCCGCTTGCTGCCTTGGGCTTCGATCACGCCCTGACCGTTTAGCAATCTAATGCCACGACGCCGGGCTTCATCCTGGTAGGCGCCGCTGACCGAGTGTCGGGTGTCGACGATGGCAACCACCTCCCGCCCGGCATCCTGCCAGTCGAACGCGGTGCGGTAGGCCTGATCGTTGGTGGTCATCACCACCAGGCGCCGACCCGGTACCACGGCGTATTGGTTGATGTAGGTGGAAACGGCCGAGGCCAGCATGCAGCCGGGCAGGTCGTTGTTGCCATACACCAGCGGACGTTCATGTGCGCCCGTGGCGAGCACCACCCATTTTGCCCGCACCCGATGCAGGCGCTGGCGCGAGGTATTGGCCGGTGCCTGGTCCGACAGATGGTCGGTGCGACGCTCGTGGATGGTCAGGAAGTTGTGGTCGTGATAGCCGTTGACGGTAGACCGGGGCAGCAGCAGAACGTGGTCGTAACCGGCCAGTTCCTCAAGTGTCGCACGGACCCAGTCGGTGGCGGGTTGACCATCGAGTTCGGACCGGGTGCCCAGTAGAGAGCCGCCCATATCAGCCTGTTCGTCGGCCAATATGACGCGCGCACCAGCGCGAGCCGCCGACAAGGCTGCCGCCAGACCGGAAGGGCCCGCACCGACGATCAGCACATCGGCATGCTGGTTCAGGTGATCGTAAGTATCGGCATCCGCGACCTTGGGCGAGCGACCCAGACCGGCCGCTTTGCGGATGTACTTTTCATAGAATTCCCAGGCCGCCTGCGGAAACATGAAGGTCTTGTAGTAAAACCCGGGCGGCAACACGCGCCCGAAGACTTTGCTGAAGTTTGCCATCAGATCGAACTCCAGGCTCGGCCAGCCACTGGTAGGCTGGCTGACCAGGCCATCGAACAGTTCCTGCTGGGTGGCGCGCACATTGGGCACCTGGGTGGCTTCGGTCGCCCCCAGTTGCAAAATGGCGTTGGGCTCTTCCGCACCGGCCGCGACAATGCCGCGCGGCCGGGCGTATTTGAAACTGCGGCCGACGACATCGACACCATTAGCCAGCAATGCGGAAGCCAGGGTATCACCCCGGTAGCCCTGGTAGGTACGGCCGTTGAACTGAAAACTGACCGGCTGGGCGCGATCGATGCGGTCACCGGTGTTGAGACGGTTGGATTGTGTCATGACGTCGCCTCTGAAGACTGCCGGAAATTGGAGGTGTGAGCATCGGAGGGTTGAGTGACCTGCGGGGATTCACCCATCCGGTAGGTTTCCTTTATCTCGTAGGTCAGGGTGTCGCGCGTGACGTTGAAAAACTTGCGACAGCCAATAGCGTGTACCCACATCTCATGGTGCAGGCCGCGCGGATTTGAGCGGAAATAGAGGAAGTTCCCCCACTCCTCGTCGGTGCAGTCGTCCGGGTTTTCGGGGCGCGCAAGGTGTGCCTGACCCTTGGGGTGGAACTCCTCTTCTTCCCGGTGTTCGCCGCAATAGGGGCAAAAAATGTAAAACATGATGCGTTACCTCGCTCAGTGCGCCACGCCAGCGGCGCCGTGTTCATCGACCAGAGCCCCGTTATGAAAGCGGAACATGGAAAAGGGTTTGGCCAATTCGTTGGCCTCGCCCCTGGCCAGGGTGGCCGCAAAAACGTGACCGGACCCCGGCGTCGCCTTGAAACCGCCGGTACCCCAGCCGCAGTTGAAAAACAGGTTTTCAACCGGGGTATCGGAGATGATTGGGCAGGCATCCGGGCAGGTATCGACGATGCCGCCCCACTGGCGGTTCATCCGCACCCGGCTGAACATCGGGAACATCTCGACGATGGCCTGAAGGGTGTGCTCGACGGTCGGGTAGGAGCCGCGCTGGCCGTAACCGTTGTAGCCGTCGATACCGGCGCCGATCACCAGATCGCCCTTGTCGGACTGGGAGATGTAGCCATGCACCTGGTTGGACATGACCACGGTATCCAGAATCGGCCGAATCGGTTCGGAGACCAGCGCCTGCAACGGGTGTGATTCGATCGGCAACTGGAAACCGGCCATTTTGGCCAGCACACCGGAATTACCGGCCACCACGCAACCAATACGGTCACCGTAGATGACGCCGTGCTGTTTGGTGCTGACACCGACGGCGGCACCGTCTTCAGTGATGATGTCGTCGACTTCGCATTGCTGCAGCAAATCCACGCCCATGGCATCGGCGGCGCGGGCATAGCCCCAGGCCACCGCATCGTGACGGGCCACACCGGCACGGGGCTGCCAGGAGGCGCCCAGAATCGGGTAACGGGCGTTGGACGAGCAATCCAGAATCGGCACGATCTCCTGCACGCCCCGGGTGTCCAGCGCCTCGCTGTCGATGCCGTTCAGGCGGTTGGCGTTCACCCGGCGCTGGATATCGCGCATGTCTTGGAGGGTGTGGCCCAGGTTCAGCACGCCGCGCTGGGAAAACATGACGTTGTAGTTCAGCTCCTGCGACATGCCTTCCCACAGCTTCATGGCGTGCTCGTACAACAGCGCCGCTTCATCCCAGAGATAATTGGAGCGCACGATGGTGGTGTTGCGCGCGGTATTACCGCCGCCCAGATAGCCCTTTTCGACCACCGCTACATTGGTGATGTTGTGCACCTTGGCCAGGTAAAAGGCCGTCGCCAGGCCGTGGCCGCCGCCACCGACGATGATGACATCGTACTTCTTTTTCGGTTTGGGATTGCGCCAGACCCGCTGCCAGTTCTCATGGTAGGTAAGGGCATGTTTCAGCAGTCCGAAACCGGAGTATTTCTGCATGTTCGGGTCCTCTCAGGTGGTCATCGGTTAAGCGGATGCCAGGGATGAATCAGTGTTCGACGTATATAAATAGGTCCCACTATGCCCCGAGGCTGGGGTATGGGACAAGTTGCTAGGATGGTAGGCCCACGCCTCTGGTTACACCTGCTTAGCCACGACACCAGGGTGAAGATTTGCGACAGGGAGAAAACGTGGGATCAACATCGGCTGTTCATATCAGTGCTTGAGGTGGATGGTTCATGCTCCAAACACTTTTAACTCAAGTTTCAGAGTTCGCAACCAGCTAAGTGTCAGGTGCCGGGTAACCCTATCTGGGGAAGTCTGAAGCATGGATGCTTCAGTCTAGGCCCCATGGATGGGTTCACGCCGACCCCAGATAGGGTTACCCGGTGCCTGACACGGACTCCTGGCACCAATGGGAAATTGAACTCCGAAGTTTGTTTAGCACTCGATTACGTTGACTGCCAGGCCGCCGCGGGATGTCTCTTTGTATTTATCCAGCATGTCCCGGCCGGTATCGCGCATGGTGCGGATGACCTTGTCCAGAGACACGAAGTGCTCGCCATCGCCGCGCAGCGCCATGATGGCGGCGTTGATCGCCTTGACCGCGCCGACTGCGTTACGCTCGATACAGGGTACCTGTACCAGCCCGCCAATGGGATCGCAGGTTAGCCCGAGGTGATGTTCCATGCCAATTTCTGCCGCGTTCTCGACCTGCTCCGGAGTACCACCTGTTACCGCCGCCAGGCCAGCGGCCGCCATGGCACAGGCAGAGCCGACTTCACCCTGGCAACCGACTTCGGCACCGGAAATCGAGGCGTTTTCCTTGAACAGAATGCCAATGGCCGCCGCCGTTAGCAGAAAATTGATGATGCCGTCTTCGTTGGCATTGGGGCACCAGTTCCAGTAGTAGTGCAACACAGCCGGGATAATTCCCGCAGCGCCGTTGGTCGGGGCGGTGACCATACGGCCACCGGCGGCGTTTTCTTCATTCACCGCCAGTGCATAGAGATTGACCCAGTCCATGGCGCTCAGCGAGGGCGAGATCAGGTCTTGCCGGTTGATGTCCATTAACGAGGCGTGGAGCCTCGCCGCCCGCCGTTTAACCTTGAGACCGCCGGGCAGAATGCCCTCGTTGCTGATGCCGTTTTGCACGCACTCCTGCATCACCTGCCAGATGTGCAAGATGCCTTGCCGTACCTCGGCCTCGCTGCGCCAGACTTGCTCATTGGCCATCATCACGCCTGCAATCGACAGGCCGTGCGTCTTGCACTGAACCAGCAGATCGACGCCGCTTTTGAACGGATGGGGCAGGGGCGTCTTGTCTTCCACGATCCGGTCTGCACCCGCCGCTTTCTCGTCGACCACGAAACCGCCACCGACGGAGTAGTAAGTGCGCTGACGCACGGTTTCTCCCTCGGCATCGAAGGCGGTAAACATCATGCCGTTCGGGTGGTAGGGCAGTGATTCCTTGCGGTGATAAGTGAGGTCGGTCGCCTCAATGAAGGCGATGCGATGTTCCCCGTTTAAATTCAGTGCTTGCTGAGCGCGAATCTCCTCCATTCTGGGGATCAGAATGGCCGGGTCGATGGTATCCGGGCGGTGGCCTTCGAGCCCGAGCACCACTGCGGGGCCAGTGCCATGGCCCTTGCCGGTCGCACCCAATGAACCGTACAACTGAATGTCGATGCGAGCGACCTCGCCGAGCTGCCCGGCTTTTTTCAGACCCGATGCAAAGCGACGGGCCGCCTGCATCGGCCCTACCGTGTGGGAACTGGAGGGGCCAATACCGACTTTCAACATATCAAACAGACTGATGGCCACGGGTATTCTCTCTTAAAGTTTTTTGAGTTTTGAGCTGCGAACTCTTTACTCAAGTTTCGGAGTTCGCGGTTGGCAATGTTGCCAGTCGCCCGCACCGGCCACCAGGTAGGGCTATCGAGGGTCGGCGTAAACCCATCCATGGGGCCTGGACCGCAGCATCCTTGCTGCGGACCACCCTCGATAGCCCTACCTGGCATCCGGTGCTAATCCTTTGCCAGCGAACTCCAAAACTTGAGTTAAGAGCTCTCTGCTTGCACTTCACCCGTAAACCGGATAATCCCGGCACAGCTGACTGACCTTGTCACGAACCTCACTGATGGCCGCACTGGCATCACCGGCTTGCAAGGCATCCAGAATATCGGCGATCCAACTGGCCAGTTCGCGGCATTCAGGCTCTTTCAAGCCACGAGTGGTAATCACCGGTGAGCCGATGCGCAGGCCCGAGGTTACAAAGGGCGATTGCGGGTCGTTCGGTACCGCGTTTTTGTTGACGGTGATGTGTGCTTCACCCAAGGCGGCATCTGCTTCTTTACCGGTCAGTCCCTGCTTGACCAGGCTGAGCAGAAACAGGTGGTTGTCGGTACCGCCGGAGACGATGTCGTAACCGCGTTCAATCAACACCCCGGCCATGGCCTGGGCGTTGCGAACAACCTGCTGCTGATAACTCTTGAACTCTGGCTCGGCGGCTTCCTTGAACGCAACGGCCTTGGCGGCGATGACGTGCATCAGCGGGCCACCCTGGCCGGCCGGGAATACCGCTGAATTGAACTTCTTTTCCAGGTCTGGCTGGCCTAACGAGAGAATCAGACCGCCACGCGGCCCGCGCAGGGTTTTGTGAGTGGTGGTGGTCACCACATGGGCGTGCGGCAGCGGGTTGGGGTAGACGCCCGCAGCGACCAGACCGGCAACGTGTGCCATGTCGACCATCAGATAGGCACCGACCATATCGGCGATCTCGCGGAAACGCGCCCAGTCAACGACGCGGGAGTAGGCCGAGAAGCCGGCGACGATCATGCCCGGTTTGTGTTCTTTTGCCAGGGCTTCGACCTGGTCGTAATCAATCTCGCCTTTAGCCTCGTTCAAACCGTATTGCACTGCGTGGTAAATCTTGCCGGAGAAGCTGACGTGGGCGCCGTGGGTCAGGTGACCACCATGGGCCAGGCTCATGCCCAGAACAGTGTCGCCTGGGTTTAGCAGCGCCATATACACTGCCGCGTTGGCCTGGGAGCCGGAATGCGGCTGAACATTGGCGTAGTCGGCACCGAACAATGCCTTGGCCCGGTCGATGGCCAGTTGCTCAACCCGGTCGACGTGTTCGCAACCGCCGTAGTAGCGCTTGCCCGGGTAACCTTCGGCGTACTTGTTGGTCAGGCAGGAGCCCTGGGCTTCCATCACCGCGGGGCTGGTGTAGTTTTCGGAGGCAATCAGCTCCAAATGGTCTTCCTGGCGAACGGCTTCGTCCTGCATGGCCGCCCAGAGGGTTTCGTCGTAAGAGGACAGTGTTTTGGTTTTGCTGAACATGGCTGCGATTCCCGGGTAGTGAAAACAAACCTGACGAACCAGGCATGGGTTATTAAAAGGGGTAACAGCGATGGTAAGCCCGTTGACGACAGTTGATCTGCTCGGGCACGACATGGGATCGAGGATTTGCGACAGGCCTGTGATGTTGTCTAAGCATCCCGGGATGCACCCGAATTGCTCGCTGATCAGAGGGGTGTTTGTAGTGTGCCTGGACCACTCAATGCTCCGAGTAGCCCGGTATCATGGAAGTCAGCCGATCAGTTGGTCGATGCGAGCCAGGCTTTCATCGGCTCCCAGTACATTTTATGCCAGCCACCTTCCAGGTGGTCACCGGCACCTTCTGGAAAGGCGGTATGAGTAAGGCGCAGTTGGGTGCCACCCTCGTGCGGTGTCAGTTCGAAGGTCACCAGTGAGTAGTGGCCGCTGGCCCAGTCGGCGCCCCGCCAGGCCTGGACGATGAGCTGGTTCTCTACCAATTCGATGTTGCGGCCTTCCACGCCACCGCCATACAGGTTGAAAGCGGAGCCTTCGGTTGGTTCTATGGTGGCCGGTGCCTTGGTAAAGGCACTGTGTTGGTCGGCATTCAGGTAAGCGTTGTAAAGCGTCGCGGGGTCGGTGTTGAAGACGATGTCTTGTTGTAACGCGGTCATGGCCGGGCTCCTTCTGGATCGGTCGGGGGTTCGTTATTTTGCTAAACCATTTGGTTTAGTAAGTGAATGTTAATCCAGATGGTTAACTATTGCAATGCTAAACTAAATGGTTAACAATTCTCGCATGATGACGCAAACGACTATTCCACCGCAGGCGCTGGACGACGACCAGCTCGATCTGCTTTTTAAAGCACTGTCGGATCGAACCCGACGCCGACTGTTGGCTGAACTGGCCCAGGGTGAGGCGTCGGTCAGCGAATTGGCCGCGCCGTTACAGATGTCATTGCCGGCAGCCTCCAAGCACCTTCGCGTGTTGGAAAATGCGTCTCTTATCAAGCGCACGAAATCCGGCCGGGTGCAGCACTGTGCCCTGCAGGCGGGTGCACTGGCTGACGCCGATGTTTGGCTGGAGCATTACCGGGGCTTCTGGAACAATCAGTTGGATGGCTTGCAACACTACCTCGAAGACGACTCTACATGACCGATGCTGACCTGAGTCTCATCACGCGGCGCCACATTAAAGCCAGCCCCAGTCGGGTCTTTACCGCCTGGACAACGCCCGAGGCGCTGAAGTCATGGTGGGGGCCAAAAGGCATTGGCTGCCCGGATGCACAAATCGATCTGACTGTTGGCGGGCAATACCGCATTGCCAACGAAATGCCCGATGGTCGCTGGTTGTGGATAGAGGGGACCTTTGAGGAAATCGTACCGGATGAAAAGCTGGTGTATTCATGGGTATCGAGTGACCAGCAACCGGCGCCCGAGCGAGTGATTGTTCACTTCAAACCGATGAATGAAGGTACTGAAGTGATTGTAATCCATGAACGGATTGGCAGTGAAGCGGCTGTTGCAGAGCATAAGGCAGGCTGGGAAGGCTGTTTAGACGGGCTCGAAGGCTGGGTAAGGTAAACACGGCGCTGATGAGCGACGGTTGGCCTGGCTCGAAATGCATTACCTTCTCGGCTACGGTTGATCTGAGGGTGTTGGCGAGTCTCTTAACAGGTTGTTGAAAAAGGCTTACTGCCTTACCCCAGAAACTGGCCGTACTTGATGCCTATGTAGGCATGCTCCCGCATCAGCATTTCTGCGCGCACGCTGTCGCCTTCGTAGATTGCCTGAACGATCAGTTGGTGTTGTAGGTGAGCGATTTCCACTTTTCTGAACTCGGCATCCGGATGCTGGGTGTCCATGATGATCGAATCAGCCGAGGCGAAGGGCAGGTGGTTGTTGCGCGCTATGGCATCGGCAATTGCGCGGCTGCCGGCGCCGTCGAGAATAATGCTGTGAAAGCGCTGGTTGATGTCGCTCCAGTCAGCGATCAGCGCCTCTGTGAAATCCCCTTTTCGCACCAGGACTTCGCTGTCTTGCAAGCAGGCGTTTAACTGCTGACGATGCTGCTCAGTGACTGGTTTTTCCGCCATGCGCCGCGCCGCCAGGCCTTCAAGTACGCCGCGTATTTCGATGCCACAGACTACATCCTCTTGGGAAATGCTGCGTACGACAAAGCCTTTTTTCCCGCTGCGTTCCAGCAAGCCTTCCTGTTCGAGCACACGAAACGCCATTCTGACCGGAGTGCGGGAGACCCCGAATTGCTCGGCAATGGGTAGCTCCTGCATCTTGGCGCCGGGCTGGAACGCTCCGTCTCGAATAAAGCGTCGCAGCTGTGAAATGACCGACTGATTAACCTGACTCATGCCCTGGTACCCCTGAAAATGCCGACTGCCCCGGCAGTTGTTGTGGTTGGGCGGGCAATCGATGAAATCACCATACTCGATATTTGTGGATCCATAAAATTAAATTTCATTGACCATAGTCAAGGTAATTACTATCTTGGGATCCACAAGCACAAGCACTGTCGTATGAATCACTGTTTCATAAAGACAGCAGATCGACCTTGATACCACTATAAAACCAACAATGATTACGATCACAGGAGGCTCTCTATGGCCCATTCATTGCGAAACGGCGTTAAGGCCGTTGCTGCTACTCTCGCCCTGACCACTCCGTTTCTGTCCGTGCATGCAGAAGAAGAATTGAAACTTGCCCACTTTGTACCACCGGCCCACGTGGTGACCAGTGCCGTTGTTGAGCCGTTCCAAACCGGTATCGAAGCCGACTCAAACGGTGAGCTGACGGTCCGAGTGTATCCGGGTGGCGAACTGGGTGCTGGCCCGATGGAGCAGTATGTGCGCGCACTGCAGGGCGTAGCTGACATTACCTGGGGCCTGGCGGGCTATACCTCATCGCAATTTGGCAAGTCGATGGTGGTGGAATTGCCGGGTGCGATTCCCGAAGGCATGACCGGCTACGACATGCTGTGGAACGCTTACGATACGAGCCTGAAGAGTGAGTTCCCCGGCACCAAGCCGCTGGCGTTGTGGGTGAGTGAGCCCAATGTGTTCATTATGAAAGATCACGAGATTCGCTCGCCGTCGGATTTGAGCGGTTTGAAAATCCGGGTATCCGGCAGTGTGGCGGGTGAATTCGTCAATGAAATGGGCGGCACCCCGGTGCAGATGCCTGCTGGTGAAATGTATAACGCCCTGCAAACCGGCCTGATCGACGGCATCATCACCGGTTCCAGTGCCATTACTGACTTTAAACTGGATGAGGTGGCGAACAGCTATACGCTGGGCGCCCCGTTGGGCCACATCATGTTTTACCTGGTGATGAACCAGCAACGCTACGATGGCTTGTCCGCTGAACATCAGGCCATTATAGATGCCAACAGCGGTCGTGGTTTGTCGCAGAGCGGTGAGGAAACCTGGAATGCACTGGCTGACAGCACTCTGGAAAGCGTGCGTGCCGACAGCCGCAATACGGTGATTGATTTGAGCGAAGACGAAGTGGCCGCGTTTGAAAATGTTGCGGGAACCTTCCTGAGCCGTCAGTTGTCGTCTAACCAGACGCGCGATGTACTGAACGATATGCAAAACCGCTGAGCTGAGGAATAGCTGTCATGCTGAGGTTTCTGCAAGTCTGGACCGATCACCTGGTCAGGTTCTCTGCGGTCATCGCCGCTCTGGCCCTGATCGGTATCGTCGCTACCATTCTGTTCGATGTCGCCGGCAGAAACCTGATGGGGGCCCCGCTAAGGGGCACCCAGGATCTGGTGCAGATGGCGCTGATCATTATTATCTTTGGATCGGTCGCCATGGTGGACCGCAAAGACGCTAACGTTGCCGTCGACCTGTTGGAACATCAGTTTTCTCCACAGCTTAATCTGCTGCTGACCGTAGTGGGTCGCCTGACCGGCGCCCTGATTTTCTTCGGCATCGCCTGGACCATGGTCGACAGTGCGGCCATCTCCTCGATGCTCAATTTAAGTACCAACATTCTGAACATTCCAAAAGCACCGTTTCAATACATCATCGCTGCTTTTTCAATACTAGCGGGCCTATCAATGGTGTTGCGAGTGGCTTTAATTTTGCTCGGTCGTGACCGGGTGTTGGACACCCTGCCAGGGGATTTGTAATGAGTAATGAATTAATCGGCGGGCTGGGTGTTCTGGCGTTGCTTGTGCTGTTGTTATTGCGCATACCGGTTGCGTTCGCGATCTTTGCCGTGGGCTTTGTCGGGGTGTCTATCCTGGCGTCGCCGGGTAATGCATTGAGCCTGTTGGCCAGTGAAACCTACACCGTTGCGTCCAATGCCGAACTGATTGTCATCCCGCTGTTTATTCTGATGGGCAATGTCGCCACCGAAACCGGTATGAGCCGTAAATTATACGACGCGGCTTACGCGGTTATTGGTTCAATTCGCGGCGGCCTTGCATCGGCTACGGTCGTCGGCTGTGCTGGTTTTTCGGCGTTGTGCGGTTCGTCGGTTGCATCTGCACTGACCATGGGCCGTGTTTCCATTGGTGAGATGGAACGCTTCAATTACAGTCCGAAACTCTCGACCGGGGCCGTGGCCGCAGGCGGTACACTCGGTATTTTGATTCCGCCTTCAACGGGCTTTGTGATCTATGCGATTCTGACACAGCAATCGATCGGCAAGCTGTTTCTGGCTGGCGTTATTCCAGGCCTGGTACTCATGTCGTTGTTTGTGCTGATGATCACCTTTCTGGCGTTTATAAAACCCCAGCTAGCACCGCAGGGTCCAAAAACCAACCTGCAGGAAAAGGCGCAAGGTCTGTTGGGCGCAATTCCCATTACTGTAGTGATTATGCTGACTATCGGTGGCATTTACAGCGGGATTTTTTCGCCGGTTGAAGCCGCGGCTGTCGGTGCGGGCCTGGTTATTGTCTATGGGTTTGCAACGCGAACTCTGACGCCGGGCACCTTGTGGCGTTCCACGCGTGGTGCGGTGATTACCACCACGACCGTCATGCTGATTCTGATTGCCGCCCACATGCTTAACCCGTTTCTGGCGCTGAGCCATATTCCGACCGCTGTTGGTGAGATGCTGATGGGGCTCGACGTGGGGCCCTACGGCATACTGTTGCTGATTCTGCTAACCTATCTGGTGCTCGGCTGTTTCCTGGAAGGCTTTGCCATGCTGGTGCTGACCATGCCGATCTTTTTTCCGGTGATTACCGCCCTGGGCTTCGACCCGATCTGGTTTGGTGTCTTGGTGGTACTGACGTTGGAAATGGGGCTGATCAGTCCACCGGTGGGCATCAATGTGTTTATCGTCAAATCAGTGGCGCCTAAAGTACCATTGGGTGATATTTTCATCGGCGTTGCACCCTTCTGGCTGATGATGCTGGTAGCTATCGCACTCTACGTGATGTTCCCGCAGATCGTTTTGTTTTTACCCAACACCATGATTACCTGAGAGAGTTTTCGTAATGACAACCGACCCGGCAGTGCTGAACACTTTATTGGCAGAGCACGCCATTCACCGCCTGGTACTCGATGCCCAGCATGCATTGGATACCAAACAGTTTGAATATTTTGTGCAACTGTTTACGCCCGAGGGTCGCCTCTACCGGCCCACCACGCCCGACCCACTGATCGGGCGAGAGGCGATACTGCAGGCCTATCTGAAGAACCCACCAAACCGACTGAACCGCCACCTGGTAACCAACCAGCGAGTCACACTGGTGTCCGAAACCGAGGCAGATTCACTGGCTTATGTAACGTTGTATTCGAGTGAAGCCGGTGAACTGGAATCCGAGGTCTTCGGTGCACCGGTTCACCGCAGTCTCGTTGGCGAGTACCATGACCGCTGTGTGTTAACCGACGCCGGCTGGCGTTTGCAGGAACGCCGGGCGCTGTTTGTTCTGAATCAACCGATAGCGAGTCAGCAACCATGAAACCGACCCTTATGTTACTGCCTGGGCTGATGTGCGATCACACCGTCTGGGAAGACCAGATCGCGGCACTAAGTGAAGCCTGGGATTGCATCGTTGTCGACTACGAAAGCGACGATAACCTGGTCACCATGGCCAAACGCGTGCTTAACCAGGCTCCGGATACCTTCGCCATGGCAGGTCACTCCATGGGCGGACGCGTCGCGCTGGAAGTGATGCGCCTGGCCCCGGAAAAAGTACAGCGCCTGGCGCTGCTCGATACCGGCTATGCGGCACTGGCAGAAGGTGAGGCAGGTGAGAAAGAAGTGAAAGGCCGGATGGCCCGGGTAAAAACCGCTCATGATCAGGGGGTGGCTGCTATGGCCCGCGATTGGGTGACTGGCATGATCCACCCGGACAGGCTTAACGACACAGCTTTGATCAACGACATCATCACCATGTTCGATCGCAAAAACCCGGCGATTTTCGAAGCCCAGATCAAAGCGTTAATAGAGCGCCCGGATGCAACGCCGGTACTGGCCAGCATCGACTGCCCAACCACCTTCATCGTCGGCCGACAGGATGCCTGGAGCACGCCTGAGCAGCATCAGGCGATGGCGGATCAGGTGCGGCACAGTCGAATCGAGATCATCGAGAACGCGGGCCATATGAGTACCATGGAACAACCCAGAGCGATGACTGAAGCGTTCTGGCAGTGGTTGAGTTAAGGGAGTCTTTTGTAGGAGTCCGGTCCTCTGGGCGATCGGTAGCAAAACCAACCGGTGAAACTGACCATTGCCAATGGTTTTTTACACCGGCCAGGATTCTCTCAGGTCGCGCAGAGGACTGCCCTCCTACGGGTTATGTGCCACGGGTGGTCAATCCTCCGCCACATTAAACCGATGCATCCGGCTGTCCCACCGACTGAAAATTCCAATGTCATAGCCATACGTCAGATTAATCATCAACGGCCCCTGGGTCCGAACTCGATCATTCTCCTGTAATAAACGCTCGGCGATGGCGGCGGCCAGGTCTGCATCGTTCACCCGGTTTTCAGTCAGCATTACCTGCACACTGGTAAAACGATTTTCAGCATCACCATCACCCCGTCCGGCGTCTACCCGGGTCATTTGCACACGACTAATGGTGTCCAGACGCATCAGCAGCTCCGCGCTGCGGTCCAGGTCCGGTTGTGGCTGGGCGATGTTGGATTGCAGCACCGCCGCCGGCAACGACAACGCCAGTACCAGAATAAAACCGACCACAACCGAATGGCCAAGCCAGATGGGTTCCGGCCGGTTCGGGTCGCTTTCCAGATTGACGACAAAGGTGCGGCAAATCCAGTCGTGTGGGCCCTGGCGGGTGCGGCGATTGAACAGCATCAGATAAGCTGTTGATACCAGGCCACCGAACAGTATCAGGGACAGCGGATAGATCCACAGCGTGGGCAGCAGGGCCGAAGGCAGGCCGGAGCCCTGTACAAAAAACGGGGTGATCAGAATCAGGCTGCGCAATAGCGAGACATCGAGTTTGACGCTCTCGTTGTGCAGATTCACCACGCGAATCGCCAGCAGGCGCTTGCCAATCGTCTGGCCGTTGTTCAGTTCACTGTTTAGTATGCCGAAATGCAGCAGCGCAATCACAAAGCCAATGGCGCGAGCCCAGACAGACAGCTCGACAAAATAGGATTCGAATACCAAGCCCAGCACAAAACCAACCGAAACCAGCACAGCGGCATCAATGACCAGGGCGCCTATGCGGCGGGAAAGGCTACTCAGCCAGTCGGGGGACGCTAACATGCACTCTCAACCTGAAACCAAAAACAGGCGCTAATCATACCTGATTTGGCGAACTAGGCAGGAATGGCTGCCTGACTGACTAACTAAAAGAATATTGGGAGAGCAATCCTACCTCCCCTCGCGGGTTCAGGCGATGGGGTAACAAAACTTGCGGTGACCTTGGTTTTCGAACAAGGTCACCGCTGAGTGGTAGGATCTGGCTGGCGTTTACTCGGCTTCGAGCAACTGCTCCAGAGTGTGCAGCGATTCCATCGCTGGCAGGCATTGCTCGACGCTGGCATTGGGTTCCCGGCCTTCCTTGATGGCGGCGAAGAACTCACGGTCCTGCAGTTCGATGCCGTTGTTCGATACCGCAACACCGCTCAGATCGACCGGGTTTTCATTGCCGTCGACCAGATCGTCGTAACGGGCAATGTAGGTGCCGTTGTCGCAAATATAGCGGAAGAAAGTGCCGAACGGACCATCGTTGTTGAACGACAGCGACAGGGTGCAGATGGCGCCGCTGGGCACCTTCATGCCGATGCTCATGTCCATCGAAATGCCCAGGGTCGGGTGAATCGGCCCCTGCAATGCCTGCAGCTTGCTGGCGCGTTCACCAACCTGATACTGGAACAGGTCGACGGTGTGGCAAGCGTGGTGCCACAGCAGGTGGTCGGTCCAGCTGCGTTCCTGGCCCAGCGCATTCTTGTTGCTGCGACGGAAGAAATAGGTCTGCACATCCATCTGTTGAACCTTCAGCTCACCCTTCTGGATTTTATCGTGAATCCACTGGTGGCTGGGGTTAAAGCGGCGGGTGTGACCGGCCATTGCAACCAGCCCGGTTTCTTTCTGGACTTTGACCAGTTCGCGGGCGTCGTCGATGTTATCGGCCATCGGGATTTCGACCATGACGTGCTTACCGGCTTTCAAGCAGGCAATCGCCTGGCTGGCGTGAACCTGGGTTGGTGTGGCCAGAATAACGGCATCCAACTCGGGTTGAGCGAGGGCATCGCCCAGTTCGGTGAATGAATGGGGGATGTTCTGCTCTTTAGCGAATGCTGCCGTCTTTTCTGCGTCGCGGCCAACGACCGAATGAACTTCAATGCCGTCGATCTTACGGACTGCATCCAGGTGTTTCATGCCAAAGGCACCGGCGGCACCGGCGATACAAATTTTCATCGTTGAACCTCCTTCATGGGAGTGAGTTGAAAGGTCTTGATCATGGCATCGGTGGTGTCGGCGTAGTTCGCCGGGTCAGCAACGATGCCCGAGTGTCCCAGGCGGTCTTGCCAGCGAACAGTGCTCGCCGACAACGGCTCTTCAAGGCCCAGGTGGTTCAGAAAGTGGCACACCTCTTCCATTTCCGAGGCGCGGCGAATGCCATGCTGGGTCATGCGCTCCAGGTTGTAACCGGCGCGTTTTTCCCAGTCGAAACCCGGGTGGGAATGTTCCAGCGAGGCGAGCACCTGAGTGTCGACACCGGCCAGTCGCCCGGCCAGTACACACTCGGCAAAGAGGGCTTCCATTCCTTTGACCATGATGCTGCGCACCATTTTGATTGAGGATGCGGTGCCTACCGGGCCCGGTTCAATCGTAGCATTCATCGCCAGGGCGTCCAGAACCACTTTGGCGTCGTCGACATGCGGCCCGCTGAGTAACAACGGCGTACGATTCCTGGCCGGGTTAACCGGCGCCATCACGGCGACGTCGACATAGCGTCCTCCGGCAGCTTCAATCACACCAGCCGAGGCCTGCTTGGTTTGCGGAGCACAGGAGTTGCAGTCGAGAAACAGGGTGCCTTTATGCATCAGTGGTGCAGTGGCATTCGCAACTGCCAACGCCTGATCGGCCGTCACCACTGAAATTACTATATCGGCCTCACTGATTGCGACTTCAAGACTGGCACACACCGGTACTTGTAATGCATCGCACCGGGTTTGCATGGCCTGCTGTGCTGTTGTGCCCGGTGTTTCAGTCAAAACATCGTAACTGCTAACCGAACTGACCGGGCTGTGATCCATTCCGCTCCAGAATGCTTCGGCGGCTTCACCGAAACCGATGAAACAGAGTTTAAGATCGGTCGTGTTCATGGTCTTCTCCCTCGTCTGTCCGGATAACAATCAACGTTCCCAGTAAAGCCGCATTGGGTTGTCGATCAGCAATTTTTGCTGCAGTTCTTCGGTAGGCGCGATATGCGGAATCACGTCGACCAGCTGGCCATCGTCCGGTACATGCGACGACATGTTCGGGTGCGGCCAGTCGGTACCCCAGAGCACGCGCTCGGGAAAAGTTTCGACTAGCTTGCGGGCAAACGGAATCACATCAGTGTACGGCGGTCCGTCGATGGTCAGGCGTTCCGGGCAGCTGACTTTGACCCAGATGTTCGGGTTGTCGGCCAGCAAGCCAACGAACGATGCAAACTCGGCACTGTCGACGCCCTTGCTGACATCGGGCCGGCCCATATGATCGACCACTATGGTGGTGTCGAACTTAGCCAGCAGCGGCTTCAAGCCTTCAAGATCAGGCGCTTCGAAATAAACAACAATGTGCCAGCCGAAGGGTTTGATTTTCTCGGCGATTTCCAGAAAATCTTCCCAGGGCGTGGTGTCGACCAGGCGTTTAACAAAGTTGAAACGCACGCCACGAACACCGGCTTTGTCCATCTTTTTCAGTTCTTCATGGGTGACTTCTTTACCTACAAAGGCAATGCCACGGGCTTTGTCACCAGCGGTGACCAATGCATCGACCAGGGCATCGTTATTCTTGCCATGGCAGGATGCCTGCACAATGACATTGCGGCTGAAGCCGAGATGATCGCGCAAAGCAAATAATTGATCCTTACCGGCGTCACAAGGTGTGTATTTGCGTTCCGGCGCATAGGGAAACTGATCGGCCGGGCCAAACACATGGCAGTGCGCATCGACGGCACCTTCAGGCGCTTTATAGTCTGGTTTTTTCGGATTCGGATGAAACGGCAAATAGCCTTCACTCATGGTCATAGTCTGATCTCCTGACTGCGGCTTTCGTTGGCAGTCGTGGTTGTTCGGGTGGCATGGGGTCGGGTCGGACGCTGTCTTCCCGAACGGGGTCGGCGTGAATACGTCCTTGTAGCCTTGGTCGCAGCATCCATGCTGCGAACACCCCCTTATTGGAAAGCCAGCGCCCGACCCTTGGCCGGGTGGTTAAACGAACACCTGGCCGTCCATCAATTTTCTGGCGGTACGCAAAATCGCTGCGCTTTCAATGTCGCCTTTTTCATCCCGCGTCAGTACAACGGTCGTCTCGCCAATTGGATGTTCAATCGCCATGGTATCACCGGACAGCTCGGCTACTTCGTGTGCAACGCTGTGTTCAATGGCGGCGGCAGTGGCGACCGATACCGCGCCCAGCACGCCAATGGAGGCGTGGCAGCGGTGTGGAATAAACGTTCGTGTAGAAAGTACACCGCCTTGTGTTGGTGCGCTGACCAGGGTCATTTTTGGTACGGTTTTATCCGTTACATCACCCAGGTTCATCAGGTAGCCAGCCTGCAGACGAATCTTTTCCAGGCGGGCTTTCAGCGTGTCGTTGGCATCCAGTTCTTCGCGGGTTTCAGTGCCGGTGATGTCGAAATCACGGGCGCGCAGAATTACGCAGGGCATGCCGTTATCGATGCAGGTGATGCGGGTGCCTTCGACGGTGTCGTACGGGTTGCCTGTTGGTAGCAGCGCGCCGCAGCTGGAACCGGCGGTGTCTTTAAACGTAATCAGAACCGGTGCGGAGGTTCCTGGTACGCCGTCGATGGCGGCATCGCCGTCATAGTTGACCTGGCCGCTAGGTGTCATGACGCGGGCGACGGCTACCTGACCGGTGTTGGCCATAAAGATGCGCACGTCGGTTTCATCACCGGTTGCACTAACCAGGCCGCGTTCAATCGCAAACGGGCCGACGCCAGCCAGCATATTGCCGCAGTTCTGGGCGTCGGAAACCAGTGCCTGATCCACGTAGACCTGCAGGAACAGGTATTCAACGTCACAGTCGTCGCGGTCGGACTTTTTAACAATGGCGACCTTGGACGTCAGCGGGTCAGCCCCGCCCATGCCATCGATCTGGCGCGGGTCGGGCGAGCCCATGACGCGCAGTAAGGTGGCGTCGCGTTTGGCGGTATCTTCGGGTAAATCATTGGCCAGAAAGTAGCCACCCTTGGAGGTGCCGCCGCGCATCCACATGCAGGCGATCTCAGACATATTTCAGGCCCTTTTCAGCAAGCCGTTCGCGCATGCTGTAGATGTCGAGACCCAGCTCTCCGGCGGCCAGACGCAGGCGTTTGGCTTCTTCGTTGGCCATGCGCTGGCGTGATTTTTCCAGCACTTCGGCGGCTTCTTCGCGGCGCACCACACAAACGCCATCGTCATCGGCGACGATGATGTCGCCCGGGTTGACCAGTTCACCAGCGCATACCACTGGAACGTTGACCGAACCCAGAGTTTCTTTCACGGTGCCCTGTGCAAACACATTCTTTGACCAGACCGGGAAGTTCATTTCGGTCAGATCTTTGGTGTCGCGTACACCGCCATCGATAATTAGGCCAACGCCACCGCGTGCTTGCATGGAGGTGGCCAGCAGGTCACCAAAGTAGCCGGCGTTGGAAGGCGAGGTCGGTGCCAGCACCAGAATATCGCCGGGTTTTACCTGTTCGATGGCCACATGCACCATCCAGTTATCGCACGGCGGAGCTGAAATGGTAACGGCAGAAGCCGCTACCTGGGCACCTTTGTAGATGGGTCGCATGTAATCGGCCAGCAGGCCCTTGCGCCCCTGGGATTCATGAACGGTGGCAACGCCACATTCAGCCAGACCGTCGATAATCGCCTGGTCGGCGCGTTCAATGTGTTGTACAACAACGTTGGGTTGGGACAAAGTAGACATAGTAGCCTCCATTATTCATTGCACCGGAGTCTGAAAAACCAGCCCCGATGAATTGTTTTATTTGGCAAGGGCACCCACTTTAGTGCCAGGTGCCGGGTTAGCTTTTCAGGGGTAGGCCGCAACATGGACTAAAACGCCTGGAGCGTTTTAGCATGAGCGCAGCGAGCCCGAAGGGTGAATCCCATGGATGGGATTCATATCATGCGGTCTAGGCCCCATGGATGGGTTTACGCCGACCCCTGCCAGGCTCACCCGGAACCCGGCACGGACTCCTTGCACACAACAAACCCGAGCGCTGAAACCTGAGTTACAACAACCCGAGTGCCAGCACCGGAAACCCGATTATCAATGCAAGACGCACGATGTCTGACAGCACAAAAGGAATAACCCCTTTAAAGATAGAGGTGATGCGCACGTCTTTGGCGACGGAATTGATGACGAACACGTTCATGCCAATGGGTGGTGTAATCAGGCCCAGTTCAACGGTGATCACGGTCACAATGCCAAACCAGATCGGATCGAAACCGGCCGCCATCGCCAGCGGGTATACGATGGGTACGGTCAGTAGCAGCATGGCAATACTGTCCATCACCATACCCAGCACAATGTACAGCGCCAGAATGCACAGCAGGATCATAAACGGCGACAGTTCCAGCGCCGTGACCGTATTCACCAGGCTGTTCGACACCTGAGATACCGACAGGAAGACACTGAAGATTTCTGCGCCGATCACCATGAAGAAAATCATTGTGGAAACCACCAGGGTTTCCGCTACGGCATCGACAAAATCTTTCCAGTTCATGCCCCGGTACAGAGCGATGATCAGGGCACCGAAGGCACCTACTGAAGCAGCTTCGGTGGGGGTGAAAATACCACCGTAAATGCCACCAATAATCAGTGCGAAGATACCACCGAAAGGGATAAGCCCTTTAAGGCCCGACAGTTTTTGTCGCAGTGTTGTGGCTTCACCGGGCGTCGCCAGATGCGGAAATATTTTTACCGTTATCGCAATGGCAGCCATGTACAACAACAGGCCCATAAAGCCGGGAATAATGCCGGCAATGAACATGTCGCCGACAGACTGTTCAGTCAACAGGCCATACAGCAGCAAGGCAATGGAAGGCGGAATCATGATGCCCAGGGTGCCGCCTGCGGCCAGAGTGCCAGTGGCCAGAGAATCGGCGTAGCCATTCTTCTTCATTTCCGGCAAGGCAACTTTCGACATGCTCGCGGCGGTTGCCAGTGAAGAACCGGAGATCGCAGAGAAAATGCCGCACGATGTTACCGCTGCCAATGCCATGCCACCGCGCCAGGCACCGAACAGGGTTTTGGCACCGTGAAACAGTTCAGCCGACATGCGCGCCTTGGAGGCGAGTACTCCCATGAAAATAAACATCGGAATCGGGCTGAAATCGTAATTGGAAATGGTTTCGAAAGCGCCGCTTTCCAGAATGGAAATGGCCGGGTCAAAGGCGACGATCCAGCCAAAGCCGATAAAACCCGCGATCGCCATGCCCAATGCAATGGGCATACGCAGTGCGATCATGCCGAGCATACCGGCGACACAGATAAAACCGATCAGTTGTGAACTCATAGCGTGTCACCTGCTTTCAGAGGTTCGTCTTTGATAAAAATCTCCTCCCAGGCGATGGCAAAACCGCGCAGTCCAAGCATAAACATGCCGACAGCGGCGATGTAATAAATGGTGCTCATGGGCAAGGCAAGATCCTGAGTGGTTTCACCCGACTGCAGCGCAGTATGAGCAGACTCAACCAGGCGGAAGCTCATCAGAAATCCAAAAATACCGAATAACAGGGTATACAGGCCGGAGATAATGGCTTTGATACGGTTGGACCAGCTATCGGTAAAGATATCAACCACCACCTGACCCCGGGCCAGGCAGTAGGGCATTGAATAAGCAAAGGTAATCATCATGCCGTGGCGGACCAGTTCGAAGCCACCGCTGAAGGTTAGGTCAACGGAGCCACCGGTCAGGCCGAAAATCGTACGGGTCAGAATTTCTAGCAGCACGATCACCATGGTCAGGATCAGGGCCGTACCACCGATGATATTGAAGCCGAGTGAAAGCTTTCGTATCCAGTCAATCAGGTTACGCACAGGGATCGCTCCAGGGAAACAGGAAGGCAGTGCCTTACGCCCTCATCGGGCGCAAGGCACTGATTCAAAGTCGTTTAGACTTCACACTGTGAACGCAACGCCATCGCGCGCTCGTACACTTCACGGGCAGGCAGACCACGGCCTTCCAGATCAGCCAGGTAGGTCTCTTTGGCACGCTCGATGTACGGTGCCCAGGCCGGGTTGCTGGTGCCGCCTTCGATCTGAATGATCTCGTGACCGGCATCGACCGCCTGCTGGCGACCGGCAACGTCTTGAGCATCAAACACTTCGCCGGCTCTCAGCGACCAGTCCATGCCGGAGTTGGCATCGATAACCGCTTTGTTTTCGGCAGACAGGTTGCTATAGACACTTTCGTTCATGGTCAGAATGAACGCCAGGGTGTACAGGCCACCGATTTCAGTGTGTGAATCGGATAGCTCGTTCAGGCGGAAAGACAAAGCACCTTCCCAGGGCAGGGCAACACCATCGATAACGCCACGCTGCATGGAAGTGTAGCTTTCAGGCGCCGCCATCCCGACTGGCTGGGCACCCAGTTCAGTCAGAATGTTACCCACAACAGTGGTCGGGCGACGAATGCGCAGACCTTCCAGGTCGTCAGGCGAGTCGATGCTGGTGCCGGAAACGTGGAAACCGCCCGGGCCATGCGTGAAAATGAAGATGGGCTGGGTGTCGCTGTATTCCTCGTCGATGTGACCTTCGTCCATCAGGTTTTGCAAAATGCAGGCACCTTGCTTGCCGCTGTCGGAAACGCCTGGCAGTTCAACCAGCTGGGTTAGCGGGAAACGGTTGGCCGTGTAGCCCTGAACCGTCGCTGTGGCGTCCATGATGCGGTTTTTAACAGCATCATACTGAGCCGGTGGTGCTGCCAGTTGGCCGCTTGGGTAGACTTGTACTTCAATGCGGCCATCGGAGTCCGCTTCGACCGCATCGGCCCAGGCCTGTACGACGTCGGTATGGGCAGCAGCGACCGCTGGCCACAGGTGGCCAACGCGCAAGGTGACTTCTTCAGCCTGCACAGAGGCGGCGGAAACAGCCATCAGGCCAATCAGGGATGTTGTCTTAACGTGCTTAAGCATAATTCAGTTACCTCGTTGTTTTTTTAATACACAAGCCCCCTGGGCTCGTGTATCCGGCCAGTCTTTCCCGGCCAGGCGGCTTCTTACTGCAAGACTGCTGCAAGTTCCAATCGACACGTGCCCAAGCGTTCGGGGTAGTTGTCGACCATTGGCACAGAGTGTAATCCAGATCCTGAATTTCGCCTGAACGATCAGGCAATCTGCAACCGTTATGAACCCAGTATTCACAGCCTGGCGCGGATGAACCAGTTAGTTTTCCTTAACAAGGTATTAATTTATGTTATAAGTTGGTTAAACTTATGTAACATTTCAAGCGAATGGGAGCCGTGTATTGCTTGATAAGATCCCCAATTTACGGCATTTGCGGGCCTTTAGTGAGGTCGCTCGCTCGCACAGCATCAGCGCGGCGGCCGAGCGTATTTTTCTGTCGCAATCGGCAGTGACCCAAGCCGTTGGCAAGCTTGAGGCCCGTCTGGGCATCGGTTTGTTCGTGCGACGCCATAACGGCATGTACCTGACCGACAGTGGCGAATTGCTGGTGCACCGGGTAGACCGCTGCATGGCGTTTCTGCGCACCGGTGCGCGGGAGGCGGTGCGCATTGCCGATCGCAAGCAGGAAGGGGTTCGGGCGTCTGTTCATCCCTCTGATCAGATGACCAACGCCCACTTGCGTGCTTTGCTGGCGTTGCAAACCGCGACCAGCTATAGCACGGCGGCCCGGTCGTTGGGTATTTCGCAGCCGGCGGTCTATCGCGCCGCCGGTGAGCTGGAAGGGTTGCTCAACGCGGTTCTGTTCGAAAAAACCAGCATTGGTATCAGCCTGACCCGCGCTGCGTTGCGCCTGGCACGCTTCGCCTTGCTGGGGTTGCGCGAACTCGAGCAAGGGCTATTTGAAGTGCATGAAATGCAGGGGGCGGATTCCACTCTGATTCGGGTCGGCTCCATGCCGCTGGCGCGAACCTTTTTGCTACCCGCGGCCATTAACCGCATTTCGGCGCTGAAGCCTGAGATTCGGGTCGATGTTCTGGAGGGGCCCTACGACGACCTGCTGAACCGGCTACTGCACGGCGAGCTGGATTTACTGATCGGCGCGCTGCGTGACCCGGCACCGAGTTCGGACATTCACCAGGAACAACTGCTGACCAGCCCGATCTCGGTGGTGGCGCGCAAACAACACCCGCTGGCCGGGCGGGGTGCCCTGACACTGGAAGACCTGCACGGCTACCCCTGGGTTGTTCCGCGTGAGGGCACCCCGGCCCGGGCCCTGTTCAACCGCTTGATCGCGTCTCAGGATCCGGGGGCACTTGGCGGCGTTATTGAATGCAGCTCGCAGATCGTGATTCGGGAACTGCTGCTGGGCAGTGACCGGCTGACCTTCATTTCCAGCCACCAGATCGAACACGAGCAGCAGGAAGGCATTCTCACGGTGCTGAACGTCGACATGCCCCCGGTCGAGCGCCCGATTGGCATCACCACGCGCAAGGACTGGCAACCGACCACCACTCAGCGGTTGTTTATCTCCATCGTTCGTTCACTGGCGCAGGCGCTGGCGAGTACTAGCCGCAAGGTCAGGTGACCACTCAGGTTGCGGGATGTCTTTGCTCAGCGAGTTTGGAATTAAGTGACTACCGTACCCTGAAGTAAGACACCGATTCGAGCAGCTCCTGGCTAAGCTGGTTCAGGGATTCCGTGGAAGCCAGTGACACCCGTGCGCGCTGGGTATTTTCCTCGGTGATGGCGTTAACGTCGTTAACAGTACTGGAAATGCCAGCGAGCGTTGCATTCTGTTCCTCGGCGGCTGCCGAGGTTTGCAAGGTCCAGTCCTTAATCTGCTCGACTGAACCGACGAACCGTTTGATAGCACTGCCAGCCTGGCTGGCCGTATCGACCGAATCGACTGACCTGGTGTGACTGTCCCCGATCACACCGACGGCTGCCCGGGTGCCTTTGCGCAGTTGCTCCAGCGTCTGCTTGATCTCCTCGGTCGATTGCTGGGTTCGGTGTGCCAGCTTGCGCACCTCGTCGGCGACCACGGCGAAGCCCCTGCCTTGCTCGCCGGCACGGGCCGCTTCGATGGCAGCGTTCAGGGCGAGAAGATTGGTCTGTTCGGCAATGGCCTGGATGGAATCGATGATTGTAGTGATGTTCTCGGCCTGACCGTCGAGCTGCTCAATGACCGTGACTGATTGTTCGATCTCCGATGCCAGGGCCTGTATGGCGTCTACCGTACTCTGCACAGTGATGTTCCCGTCGGCCGCCGCCTCATTCGCCTGCTCGGCCACTCCCAGCGACTGTACCGCCGCTTCAGAGACCTGGTGCGAAGCCGATTGCAGCTCTCGGATTGCCTCGGCCAGTTGTTTCATTTTCTGCTGTTGAGCTTCGGCGTCGTGAAAGCGGGCTTCCGTGTCAGCCATGATATCGCTGGCGGAGGTGCGCAGGTGTTCTGATAGATGCATGACAGACCCGACGATGCCCGAAAGCTTGGCGTTCATTTGTGCAACAGCCAGCTTAACCTCGTCAACTTCATCGCCGTTTTCACGAGCCTCGATGTTCGCGGTCAAATCGCCACCCGCCAGTTTTTTAGTGGCACCGACGATGGACTTAAGGTCTCGTTTCAGTTTACGCAGCACCCACAAAGCTACAGCGCCCGCTAGCACCAACAGGGCAACGAGACCTACGATCAGATTGAATACCGTAGTTTGCTGTGAAGTGATCAGTTGTTCGGACCGTAAGTTCATCAGGGTGTGATACTGCGTGTTCATCAGATTGACCAGAGATTCCACGTCTTCCAACGACTCATCCAATCGTTCCTGGACCTCGCTGTTCTCATTCCAGCTTGCCTTGTTCACCCAGGCATTCCCTGCTTCGCCGAAAGCGATACGCAATGCTTCAAACTCAACCTGAAGCTGGTCAACCAACACTTGCAGTGACTCGCCAGTCCGGGACTGCATTACCGCATCCCAGTTCTGGACCAGCCTTGTATCCAGGCGGGTTAACTTGCCTGTCAGGTTTTCCTCAGTTGTCTTGGCGTCCTCAAGCGCCTGCTCCAACTCAGGTAGCTGGACAACTCGCGCCGAGTAGCGAGGCCCATATCCCTGGCCACTGTATATTGCTGTTTAAGGCGACCCCAGTCGTCAGTCAGCGAAGCATTGAATTGCCTGAGTTCGGCATCGTTCTCAATGTTAGTAATGACGGATTGGAAGCCATTAACGAACAGCACCGCCATAGTAAGTAGCGCAATAAACAACGCTACTATGAGCAGACTGATCTTCAGGGTAATAGAAACACGGTTCATGACAGGCGCCTGTAATTTATAATTGTTGCTTGAACCAATATTGGGTGGCTACGGTCAATGGTTGGTGTTCTCGATCAGGTTTAACGCGGCCTCCACTGCTGTTCGATACCCTGTTGGACCAAGGCCGGCAATAACGGCAGTCGCTATTCGGGAAACCAGCGACTTGTGATAAATGTCCTCACGACGATGGATATTGGAAATATGCAACTCAATGATTGGGCCTGGAAACATCTTGAGCGCATCCAGGATCGGAATGGAAGAAAAGGTTAACCCCGCGGGGTTAATGATGATCGCAGCGGCGGGCTCGTCAATGGCTTCGTGTATCCATTCCACTAACTGACCTTCGTAACCGGACTGACGAAAAACCACCGGGTAATGACCGCTGGCCTTGCGGCACATAGACTCAACTTCGTCCAATGTGGTGTGACCGTAAATCTCAGGTTCACGCTTTCCCAGTCTGTTGAGATTAGGGCCATTAAGGATATAGATCGGCTTCATTTCAATTTCCTCTTGTTGTTTTTAGCCATCGTAGCCAAATTGACGTGGTAGCCAGAGAACGATGTCGGGAAAAAGCGTGATGCACACTAATGCCAGGAACAGAGCACCAATGAATGGAATCAGATCGACGAACAGACTGCGTAGCGGCGCCCGGGTGATGCTTTGCATGATGAATATCAGTAGCCCATAGGGCGGTGTCACCAGCCCAATCATAATATTTACTACCGTAATCACACCAAAGTGAACGAGGTCGATGCCCAGCGCGTTCGCAGAAGGAATAAAGACCGGCACAATGATCAGGATAATGGCCGTTCCCTCTAACAGACATCCAAGCAGCAGAAGCACCAGATTGACGATGAGCAAAAACTGCAATGCCGACAAGTTATAGCCTTCCAAAAACAGGCTCAAAGATTGAGGGATGTTCTCGGACGTCACGACGTAGTTAAAGACGAGCGCACCGGCGATCAACATACCAATGGCTACAGAAGAGCGGGCGCTATTGACGAGTGAGCCATATATCTGTTTTATGCCGATGTTTCTATAAAGTACAATCGACACCAATAAAGCATAGGCTGCCGCCACAGCTGCTGCCTCTGTCGGTGTCATTGCCCCACTGTAAATCCCGCCTAACAAAACGACCGGTAGCATCAACGCAGGGAAAGCACGAACAGTAATGCCTGGCAAGGCCCGGACGGGAGTGGGTTCTTCTACCGGAAACTTTTTGTAGCGCGCTGTGATCCATACTACCGCCATCAGCATGACCCCCATGAGCAACCCGGGGATAATGCCGCCTAAAAACAGATAGCCGATGGATGCGTTTGAAACAAGCGCATACAGCACCATCGGTATGGAAGGCGGGATGATCGGGCCTATGACTGCAGCGCTTGCCGTCAATGCCGCAGCAAAGCTTCGCGTATAGCGGCCGTCCTTTATCATCATATTAGCGATAATCCGGCCAGTACCGGCTGCGTCTGCGAATGCAGAACCGGACATTCCGGAAAAAATGATGGACTGAACAATATTCACATAAGCCAATCCGCCACGAAACCGACCAACCAGAGCATTGCAGAAGTGGAGCAGTCGATCGGTCATGGTGCCAATGTTCATCAAGTCCGCCGCTAAAATGAACAGCGGAACGGCAAGGATAACGTAGCCACCATACATACTGTTCAATAGCCGTTCGGCAACCAGACCCATGTCCATACCATTCATAAAGAGATAGACAATAGAGCCTGAAATCATTGACAAACCGATGGGTAAACCCAGAAGTGCCAGAGCAATAATCACCAGAAGCGCGAGCGTAAATGGATCCATTATTAACCTCTATTACTGTCGCTTTGGGGTTCGTTCGCAACCATTGGGTCGTGCCCAAGGGCGGCACGAATACCAAGCCATAGGTAGCGAAGTACAACAGCCACAGCAAAGACAACGTAGATGGAGTAAAGCCAGTCGTAACGAACACGCAGGTAAGATGTACTCTGCACTTTCATGAAAGTCACATAGTCATATACCGCAGGCAGTGAAATTAAAAAAAGCAGAACAACGCCACAGGAGAAGAGTACGGTCATTACTCGCCTGGCCAGGGGCGGGACATTGCTATAGAAAATGTCGAATCGAATTTCGTCCCGTTCGCCCAATGTGAAGGCTGCGCCAAACAGAACAAGCCATACCCACATCATAGTACTAAGTTCCGAAGCCCAGCCTGCAGGCCAGTTAAGTACATATCGGAAAAGTACAGTGATTAAAAACGAAATAAACATTACGGCAAGCATGGCAGCGGCGACGGCATTGGTAGCACGTCGGAACCACGTCGCGATACGATGGATACTCTGGCGCATCTTCATAACTTAACGCTCTCGTATTTAGCTGGATCGGGCGCCCGCGATGCGGCCGATCCGATAGCTATCAAAGGTTATTGATGCGCTCGAGCATACCTTCGGGCCAGGATTCGGAGAGCCTTGATTCGAGGTAAAGTTGCTGAGCATAGCTGCGAAAGGCATCGACATCAGGCGTGTAGATGTCAACACCTTCACTGCGAAAGAAGTCAGCCAAATTCTGCTCATTTCGCTGATGCTCAGCCGTACTCCAGGCAATAGCCTCGTTAGCCGCGCTCTGGAAGGACTGTTGCTGTTCTGGTGTCATATCATTCCAGACGCTCGATGAGACCATTAACAGATCAAAGGCTACCAGGTGAGAAGTCAGGGCAATCTGGTCCATTACTTCATAAAACCGCATGTTTTGCACATTCGGCAGAGGGTTGTCCTGACCATCGATCGCACCGGTCTGCAACCCTGTATAGACTTCAGAATAAGCCATGGCTGTCGGGTTGGCTCCCAGTGCCTGCCCCAGGAACTGCCAGGACTCACCCGGAGGCATGCGCAATCGAACGCCGGACATGTCTTCGGGAGTTGCGATGCGCTCATCATCTACCAAGCCGACATGGCGCGTTCCGAAAAAGGTTGGACCCAGGATATGCACCCCTAGCTGATCTTCTACCATGCCTTTCATCTCTTCTCCTGCATCACTTCTGAAGAATGCCAGGAGATGCTCAGCGTCCCGGAAGAGGTAGGCGGAGGTTAAGATGGACCACGCTGGGATCTGGTTGGAAATATCCTGTGGTGACACATTGCTCATCTCCAGGTTTCCACGCTGAAGCGCGACCAGTTCGGACCCCTGACTGAACAAGGTGCCTCCGTAGTGCATTTCTATATCGAAATCCGACGCGACGGCGTCTTCGAAGCGCTGCATCATCTCGGCGCGGATGTCTTGCTCGGAAAATACAGCGGAGAAACGGAGTTTGGGGTTGTCTTCTGCGACGGCAACGGTCGACGCGGTCGCCGAGAGTAGCATGGCGCCTGCGACAATGATGTTGCGGTATTTGGCGGTAATGGGCATGGAATGCCTCCTTTTATTGTGATTGTTTGCCCACCAAGAGGCTACCGCACCCTCGCTGGACAGACTTCATGCTACATAATACAAAATAATGATCAACCGTTTTAACGATAATTAACGGATATTATAGAAAATATCATTTTTAGGTGCCTTTTTGTTGCCGAGCCGGAGGCTGGGTGACAGAATGTTGGTTTTACAGAGGAGCCAGAACTTGCTATCTGTGCAGCAGGAAACAGCGGGTGAAAGTGCATACCGGTCAATTCGTAGCGATATCATTGGAGGTCGGCTGACACCGTGTTCCAGGCTACGCCTGGATACATTGAAAGAACGCTATTCGGCCAGTGTTAGTACACTTAGGGAGACCCTGTACCGATTGTCGGCTGAGGGCCTGGTCTATTCCGAAGGTCAACGGGGGTTCGAGGTTGCTGCCGTTACTCAGGAAGAGTTCATACAGTTAGCGGTATTGCGTGAATTGCTGGAAGGTTATGCATTGCGGGAGTCTTTCCGTAAGGGTGACCTGGAGTGGGAAGGGCTCGTTGTTGGTGCGTACCACAAGCTCGAGTCGATGGAGCGCCTGATGATGACGGGGGATACCCGCCGCAGTGCTGAATGGAAGTACTACGACCGCGAGTTTCACCGTACCCTGGTTTCTGCCTGTGGTTCGCAAGAGCTACTCAACGCCTATAGCATGATCTTTGACCGCTATCAGAGATATCAAATTGTCGCGGTCATCTTCCGCGGAAAGCCAGCCGCTCAGGAACATCGCGTTCTACTGGAATCGGCTCTTCAACGAGACGCAGAACGTGCATTGACTGTACTGCACGAACATATTGATGCCTGTGTCGCTCATACGGTTAGCATCGGTCAATTGCCTATGGCAAAACGTGTGGCAACACCCTACATCGGCACGGCATCGAGTCAGGCAAGTGCCGCTTCGTCTGTAGGCGAGACGGTATGGGGCAAATTAAGGGCCGATATCATCACCGGAAAGCTAGCCCCGGGGAACAAGTTGAAGATCAGCAGTCTGCGCGATCTCTACCAGACCAGCGTAGCGACCTTACGCGAAGTACTTAACCGATTAACGTCAGAAGGTTTTGTCATTGCCGAAGGTCAGCGCGGCTTCGAAGTTGCGCCTGTGTCAGCCATTAACATACGTGAGTTGGCCGAATTGCGTCTTTTAGTGGAAGGCAAGGCCCTTGAGGACTCTTTTGGATTGGGAGACGTCGACTGGGAAGCGCGGGTTGTGGCAGCTTACCACAAACTGACTTCCGCAGAGGCTGATATGGAAAAAGGTAACAACCAGGTAACTGAACGTTGGAAGCAATGTGACTGGCAATTTCATCAGGCATTGATCTCAGCGTGCGGCTCCCAATCATTGATGCACCTGCACAATGCCATCTTCGACAAGTACTTGCGGTATCAATTCATTGCGTTGTCCTATCGCGGGCCTATCGCGGGCGATGAACATCATGAACTCTTCGACTGTGCCATGAACAGAGACGTGCAGGGGGCCAGGAAAACGCTCCACGAGCACCTATGGGGTGGGGTAGAACACGCGCTGGCTGCAGGAAGTATCCCGGGCTGACTGAGTAGAAACCGCAGTTCTGGTGCCGGAGGTTTGAGCCGGGCCCTTGGCGGTGCGGCATTCCTATATAAGTCCGTCGGGATGCCGCACCACTGGTGTCAAAGTCCCTCGGACAAGCCAGAGCTCCGGGGAAGTGTTGAGAGAGTCTTTCGTTTCAATTCAAGTACAACGAGCAAGGTCAGATGACGCCCCCTGTGCTATGAAGCGCTGGTGCCTGAATTTACCACCAGCTGTTCAAAGTAATGGTCACGCACTGAACCGACCTGGGTGTCAATGTCGGCTGCCGTGGCCTGGTGACCGGCGAAGAACCGGAACGCATCGATGCCCTGAAAGACGAACAGATCGACCCCCGACAGCGTTGCCGCTCCCTGATGTTCGGCGGCGATCAGCAAGGCCGTGCGGGCCGGAATATAGACTGCGTCGAACACCCATTGCCGGTCGTTCAGGCGGTCGGTACGAATCGGGCAGCCCGGGTGGTTGAAGTGCCCGACCGGGGTGCAATTGACCACACCATCAAACTGCGCCATCCGGCTTTCTGCTTCATCGGCGGTGAGGGTCCGGGTGGTGATGCCCTGGGCGTTCAGGTCCCGGCTCAGGGTTTCTCCGCGCGCCTGTTCACGCTCAACCAGGTACAGCTCGGTAACACCCAGAGCGCCGAGTGCACAGGCCACCGCGCGGCCCACGCCACCGGCACCGATTAGCAACACCGAACCCGCGGGCCGGTCGGCGAACTGGCGGCGGTAGGCACTGATAAAGCCGCTGTAGTCGGTGTTTTCCGCGTGTATTTTGCCGTTCTCGAAAATCAGGGTGTTGGATGACCCTACCCGGCGGACGCCGTCGCTCAGGGTATCGGCCAGGTTTTTGGCCGCTTCCTTGAACGGAAAGGTCACGTTAGTGCCGCGATACCCCTCATGACGCAGACGGGCCACGGTTGCCGGGAAGTCAAAGCCGTCGACGCCCAGTGAATCGACCAGGTCGTATTGGGTATCGATGCCCACCAGACGACCCAGGCGCCGGTGCAGATCGGGTGATTGGGATTTGGCGATGCCCTCGCCAATTAATGCCAGTTTCATGGCCGGTGTCATGGTATGGAATCTCCATCAGTGTCTGCAGACGGGTTGGCCAGGGCATCCGCCTGTTGCTGGGCGGCGGCACGGACGAACGCGTTCGGTGCGCCGAGGCCCTGATAGCCATCGCGTTGCACCAGTTCGAAAAAGAACGATTGATGATCGGGCCGGACATAGAGCTGGCGGAATGCGCCGAAGGCATCTTCGTCGTAGAGCACCGAGTGGTCCTGCATCCATTGAACCTCGGACTCGCCCAGTTCGTAGCGCGCCAGCAGATCGCGGTAGTAGTTCACGGGTATCGGCAGGGTCGGCGTGTGGGCCCGGGCCAGTCCGGCAACGGTGGCGGCCATGTCACGGGTGCGCAGGGCAATGTGTTGCACGCCCGAGCCCCCCACGGTTTTGACCAGGCGGTTGCTGGTGGTGTCCGGCGAGGCGCTGGCGTTCAATGCCAGTCGAAAACGCCGGCTTTGATTGGCGTTGTCGCTGTTGTGCAGCACCTGGCTCTGGATCAACCCCCTGGGGTCGGTGACGTCAAAAGACGCCGTCGGTTCCAGCGCAAACACCGAACGGTATTGCAGCATCACCGACAAATAATCGTGATACGACAGCGACAGGCTCAGGTGGTCGACATCAAGCAGCGGCCCTTCGGGTATTGGCTGCACATCCACAGAAAATTCGGTATCCCAGACCCGGCTCAGTTGCGACGCATCGACAATGTAGGCCAGCGAACCGTCGATGTTGCGCATCGCCGTCATGTCGTGGCTGGCATTGACGTCTTTCGGTTCAACCAGGTCGTAACCCAGGGCTTTGGCGCGTTTGATCGCCTGGTAAGCGTTGTCGACTTGCAGGCCAAAGGCACTGACGGACGTGGCTTCGCGTCCGGGTACCCGACCGGCAAAATCACGCTCGGTATTGATGACGACATTCAGGTCGTTCATCGCCCAGCGCTCGGCCGCGACCCGGGCGTGTTTGCCCACGCAACGCAAACCCAGAGCGCTCAGGTCGGCGCGCAGGACATCCGCCCGGTCCGGGTTGATGGCAATTTCGATAAAGGCGAGCCGCTCGACCGGTTGCGGTGCCGGCACCGTCGACTGGTCGGCCATGGTGCGCAACAGCCGGTAAGAGTGCATGCCATCGCGCGCGGTCTGGTCGGAATGGCCCATGCGAAACACATCGTTGAAAATTTCGTGTGACAGAGCACCGTCGTACCGGGTTTCACTCAGCAGTTCCATGAATTGCGGCATCTGCAATTCACCCTGACCGGGGAAGCAGCGGTAATGACGGCTCCACGACAGATGATCCATCGACAGGCGCGGCGCATCGGCGGTTTGCACCAGAAAAATCCGGTCGCCGGGAATGCTGGCGATGGTGTCGAGCTCAGTCTGGCGGGAAAAGATGTGAAAGGTATCGAGCACCAGGCCGACCGCCGGGTGGCTGGCACGGCGCACCACTTCCCAGCTGTCGCGATAGTCGTGAATATGAGTCCCCCAGGCCAACGCCTCGAAGGCGATTCGCAGGCCGCGTTTCGCCGCCCGCTCACCGAGTTCGGCGTAGTCGTCTGCCGCCCGGGCGATACCGGGTTTGGCATTGGGGTGAACCGAACTGCAGCACATGAGCAGGTCGGTACCGAGCTCTTCCATCAGATCAAATTTGCGCTCGGCGCGATCGAAGGCGCGTTGACGGTCCTTACCTTCCAGGCCTTCAAAATCCCGAAAGGGTTGCAGCGTGACCAGTGTCAAACCCCGGTCACGAATCAGCTGGCCCGCTTCACGAGCGGTGCCATTGAACGCGGTCAGGTCGTTTTCGAAAATCTCAACGCCTTCGAAACCCGCGTCAGCAATGGCGGTTATTTTATCGCGCAGGGTGCCGCTGAGGCACACTGTGGCTATGGATGAATACATACTTCTAACCCTCAAGTAACTAGGCAGAGTCTCTAGTTTGTAGAATATGTAGAGTGTTCATTCTAATTACCCCTGGTAGCCTAAAGCCCGTGGTAGATAGAGAACGAAGTCTGGCGCAGCATTGATAAACACCAGGGCAACCAGTAGTGCGAGTAAAAATGGTAGCACTTCGCGTATTATTTTTTGAATCGGTGTTCCAGTGATACTCGATACGACAAATAGCAACATGCCATACGGTGGAGTGATCAGCCCAAGCATGGAATTCACTAACACAATAACTCCAAAGTGAATCATGTCGATCCCAAGGAGTTGTGCTGTAGGGATAAATATAGGCACGATAATCAGCAATATCGCACCACCTTCAAGCACACATCCTAGCGCAAGAATTAGCAAATTTATGGTAATAAGAAACGTGATCTTCGACATCTCGTATTGAGCCAAGTAACTGGCAATGCTATCAGGGATGCCTTCTCTGGCGATCACAAAATTAAACGCAAGAGCGCCAGCAACCAAGATACCCACAGAGGCCGTAGACCTGCTGCTTTGTACTAAAGTCTGGTAGAACTGTCTGACGCTGACTGAGCGGTAGGCAACCACAGAAATGACAAGTGCATAAAAGGCGGCAACGGCCGCTGCTTCAGTAGGTGTGGTAATACCGCTATATATGCCACCCAACAAGATAACAGGAAGCATCAGTGCAGGAAAAGCGCGGGCCGTAACTCTTGGAAACTCAGATAGTTTCGTAGCTTCATCGGTACCAATATCGCGTTTGTGTGCAATTATCGAATTCATAATAATAAGTACAAGAGCCATTAGCAGGCCAGGGAAAATTCCCGCCGCAAAGAGAAAGCCAATAGACGTATTTGAGATAAGTGCATAGAGAACCATAGGTATCGAAGGAGGAATAATTGGCCCTATTGTCGCTGAAGCCGCTGTTATAGCCGCAGCGTAAGCGGGCGTATATTTTCCATCCCGGGTCATCATTCCAATAATGATTCGACCCATCCCAACCGCGTCAGCAATTGCAGAGCCCGACATTCCTGAGAAAATCACGCTAGAAACGACATTTACGTGACCCAGTCCGCCTTTGAATCGGCCAACGAGGGCTTGGGAGAACCTTAATAGCCGATCTGACAATGTGCCAAGATTCATGATGTCGGCTGCCAGGATGAACAATGGGATGGAGATCAGTGTGTACCCATTGAACAACCCTTGTAGTAGTGTCTCCGCCCCTAATGAAGTGTCATATCCATTGAGTAAAAGAAAAACAATGACTCCCGCCATCATTGCCAGTCCAACTGACAAACCCATGATGGTCATGATGACTATCAGTATTACGCTGATAGTAAATGGATCAAACATGAAAAGTACCTCAGGATGGTTATTCGGACGGTAAGTATTTTTTGTTGTTGGTAATAGCTTTCCAGACCATTCCCGTGGATCGGCCTATGACGGCGATGCTAAAGCCGAGGTAGATTGAGAACACCCAGCTAAACGGAATTCGCATATCGGCAGTTCGTTCGATCGCCATAAAACTTATGTAGCTGTAAGCATCTGGTAGCGCGATAAGGAATATTAATGCACAAAGAGAGTGGACAACACCATCCATGATGCGTTGTGTGGTAGGGCCAACGGCCCCGTATACCATGTCAATTCGTATTACCTGCTTGTCAGACACGATAAAAGCGTAGCCAAATAGTATGCTCCATAACCAAGCTATACTAATGTACTCATTAGACCAACTGATTGAATTGTTCAAAACATAGCGGGAAAATACCTGCACAATGAATAGCAGAAACATCGATCCGAGCAAAAGCGCCATTAGGTTTTCAGCACGCCGATATAGCCAATTATTTATTGAGTAGAATGCGTTCATCCTAAATTCCTCGATAGTTAAGGACCCGGCTTTTCAGCCGGGTAAACTTGTTCTACTATAGCGCGTTGATGGCTTCGTATAGGCCTTTAGGCCAATCATCCGAATACTCTGAGTTTTCGTATTGTTCAAGTACATGGCTTCGAAACGCTTCTTTGTCGGGCGTGTAAATATTCAGGCCTTCCTCTTCAAAGTATGAAATCAATTCAGCCTCCTGGTCCAATGCCAGTTTGTCCAGTTCATTCTGGAAGTTCATGGCGCAGGTTTTAAGAGTGTCCTGCTGTTCGGCGTTCAAGCTGTTCCATTTACGACTGGAAATGCTGAATTGATTAGCAGCAATTAAGTGACCGGTGAGAATTGTTTGTTCAGAAACTTCATAGAATTTCATTGAATAGTTGGCCGGCAGAGGATTGTCCTGTCCATCAATTGCGCCAGTTTGTAAGGCTGTGTAAACTTCGGTAAAAGGGATAGGCGTTGGGTTGGCACCCAAAGCTTCACCGACAAACTGCCAACCTTCGCCTGGGGGCATACGTAGCTTTACTCCCTCAAGGTCACTTGGGGTCATAACTACATCGTCATTATTCAACGATATGTGACGAGTTCCTATGTAAGGGTTAGCAAGGATTTTAATTCCCGTTCTATCTTCAATCTTTTGATACAGCTCGTTAAGCACATCGCCATCAAAGACTCTTCGCATGTGGTCGTAATCGCGAAACATGTAGGCGGCCCCAAGAATACTAGTCTCAGGTACCTGGTTGTAGAAGTCGAATATTGCGAGGCTTGCCATATCAAGGTTACCGCGTTGCATAGCAACCATTTCAGTGCCCTGAGAAAAAAGTGTTGCCCCATGATGCGTTTGTAGGTCGAAATCATCAGTCAGGCATTCACCAAAGGCACTTTTCAGTACTTGTGTTCTTGCATCCTGTTCGGAGACGGTGTCTGAATAGAGCAGCTCTACCTTTTCTTCAGCAAAAGTAGGCAGTGCGCTGGCAACGGTGAATGCAGCCAATGTGATAGGCAGCAGGGTATTCTTAGTCATAACTCGGGACATGTAACCTCCGGCGGTACTTTTCGGGATTGATCTTGTTTTTATTGACGACGCTCTTACCGGCGCCGATACCTTACCCCTAGCCTCTTGCTAAGGGGCTCTCATCGCAGTTGACTCGCCTCGCTGGCAAGCACACCTTGACGTGAGTTCAATAATGTACGGAATGGTACGTTCAGTCAAGATGTGTCAGAATACTCCTACTGGTTTAAGAAGTACAGAAGTCTGCGGAGTGACCTAAGTCAATTACAGGAGGGATATAGCTGCTGTATCAGTACGGTGTTCAAAGTCAGTTATCTGCGTTGAAAGCGTTGATTTCAAGGGAAATGTCAGTCTGTTCTTTAGCCCTTGAGGATAGGGAGGTGTTAGAAATTGAGTGGCTGAACACCTATTTTGACGAGCGCTGCCAATTGAAATTGGAATGTCTCAAATGTGGGATGCATCTTTCAAGCAGCAAGACGGAGTTTTCATGGATTTGGCGATTTTCGTTAGATTCTTACAGCGTCATAAAACAGGAGTAAGGAAGCGAGTCTTAATGACAGACCTAATTTTTTTCTCCTTTTGACAAGAAAATGAACGCCCAGTTGGCTCTTAAGAGGTCAGTAGGGTTTGTGATATAAATCAATAGCTCGACGTGGAGGTGAAAATGATAAACCCTGAAATTGTAAAGTTTTTGGAGCGGTGGGATAGAGAATGGGCAGCGGCGGCTGACTTAACGTCTGTTCAGGATCGACGCAAGCATTTTGAAGTTGTGGCAAAAAATATGAGGCTGCCTACACCGGAAGATGTGGAGACAGGACAGGAATATTGGGTTGATGCTGAACCAAGCAACGTTCGTGTGAGAGTTTTTCGACATAAAGAGTCAGGAAGCCAGCCTGCATTAATTTACTTCCATGGCGGAGCATGGATGCAAGGTAGCCCTGAGACACATTGGGATATTACGGCTCGGCTGGCATCCTGGTGTAAACAGACAGTTATAAGTGTCGATTATGCTTTGTCGCCGGAACAACCCTTTCCAGCGGCAGTGTATCAAGGTATGGCAGTGGTCAGGTGGGCTTTCGATCGGTCCGAGGATCTTGGTATTGACGCTAATCGCATTGCCGTTGGCGGAGACAGTGCGGGAGGCAATATTTCTGCCGCTATTGCGCTACACTTTCGTGACTCGCTTCAATCTTTGTGCGCTCAGCTGTTAATATACCCGGCAGTCAGTTTTGATACCGACTTACCTTCATTTAAAGAGAATGCAAGTGGTCCGATGATTCGCACTGCGGATATGCCAAGGGTGAACAAAATGTATTGTTCCAAGGTTGAAGATCAGGAAAACCCACTTGCAGCTCCGCTAAAAGCTAGTTCCCACGACAAATTGCCACCAACATTTATAGCGGTCGCTGAGTATGACCCATTGAGAGACAGCGGGCTCGCCTATTACAACACCCTGAAAGAGGCCGGGGTTGAGGTCAGCCTGGATAGTGGAAAAGGTCTTATTCACGGGTATCTTCGTGGCATGGAATACTGTGCAGACTCAAAGCAAAAGTTACATGATATGGCTGATTGGCTTACTTCAATTTTTGTAACTAGTGAAAATCTGGAATAAAGATCAGCCTATCCAGTCAACTGCCATTTGTGAGGTTTTAGGATGCAAATTGAAAACCGACCTGTCCCGCCTAGTCTGGAGTTTGCCTTTACTATTCTGGCTAATATTGAGGTTCCATTGTTGGCGGGCCAGGGTCTTAAAGGTGAGCGGATACATATCCCAATTCTAAGTGGCGAGGTTAGCGGACCTCGTTTAAATGGGCGTATTGCCCCGGGGGGTTCTGATTGGCCACTGTTGAGATTAGATGGTGTCTCGGAAATTGAGGCGCAATATACGATAATTGCGGAGGATGGCACGCCACTGTTGGTGAGAAACAAGGGATTGAGAGTATCCAGCGCCGAGGTTACCAAGCGTCTCAGCAGTAGAGATTTGGTCAATCCAAATGAATATTACTTTCGATCTTCACTGGTGTTTGACGTGCCTAACGGGCCCCACGAGTGGATGCGAAACCGGATATTCATTGCTTCACTTATGCCAAGAGGGAGCTCTATTTCTATCGATGTTTACATTGTAGAATGAGCTTTTAGAAATATTTTACTGAATCATTTCACTCTCTGGTACTGTCAATGAGTACCAGAGAGTGAACTCGCCCTTTTTCTATCGCGGTCAATGTGTCAGTACAGCCAGCACTTTTAACCGCCGAGGGGATGCTGAAATTACAAGACACGGTTTTATAGATAACCGGTCACTCTGGGCAGGAAGGTCACCAGGTCAGGCACCAGTGCAATGACCATCAATACCGCAATTTCGACCAGCAACATCGGCATCAGTCGGCGCACAATGGCCGACAGACCGACCCGTGCGACCGAGTCGGCAACGAACAGACAGAGCCCTACAGGTGGTGTGATCAGGCCAATCATCAGGTTGAAAATAACCAGAATGGCGAAGTGCAAAGGCTCAATTCCCAGCCCGACGGCGATGGGGTGCAGTATCGGCACCAGCACCAGAATGGCCGCTATGCCCTCCAGCACCAGACCAACCACCAACAGCAGCAACATGACCGCAAGCAGGAACATCAGCTGCGAGTCGATCGTTGCCAGGACCCATTCGGTAATGATGTTGGGAATGCGGTTGTAGGTGAGCAGCCAGTTGGCGGCCGAGACCGCGCCCATGATGATCATGATCACCGCACTGTCGCGCATGGCACGGGTAAAAATACGTGGCAGGGCGAGTACCGGAATAGACCGGTACAACACCAGGCCAACGAAGAGCGCATACACCACCGCAAAGGAGGCCGCTTCAGTGGGTGTCACAATGCCGAGCAATATCGAACCAATAACGGCGACCGGCATAAACAACGGAACCAGGCCACTGAACACCGCCTTGCGACGGGTACCGGGTGCATGGGTTTTGCGGGTGCCGAAGTGGCCGGCAAAAAACCAGACGTAAATCGACAGGCCCGTCGCCAGTAGCAAGCCGGGAACGATGCCGGCCATGAACAAGCCGGGTACTGATACACCACTGACGGTCAGCGCATAAATGATCACCGGTATGCTGGGTGGAATGATCGGGCCGATGACCGAAGACGCTGCCGTCAGCGCCGCCGCAAAATCACGCGGGTACCCTTCCTTCTCCATTTCGGGAATAAAAACCCGACCGAGTGTCGAGGTGTCGGCAATGGCGGAGCCGGACAGGCCGGCAAACATCACCGAGGCCCAGATATTGACCTGGGCAAGGCCAGCGCGCATGCGCCCGACCAGGGCGTTGGCCAGTGCGATGATGCGCCGGGTAATACCGGCTTCGTTCATCACTTCACCGGCGAGAATAAACAGGGGCACGGCCAGCAAAGGGAAGGAATGCAACCCACCAAAGGCTTGTTGGGCGACGATGCGAATGTGGTAGGGAAAGTCAGCCCCAATCATGAACACCAGAAGAGTGCCCAATATCACAAAGGCGAAAGGCACGCCGATGATCAGGGTGATGAGCAACAGGGCGTAAATCATGCGTCGGCCTCCGCTTCGGTCATGCCGAGCAGGCGGCAGGCGGCCATGGTCAGAGCGCTGACCGACAGTAAAACGCCGCCCATCAGGGTGGAGAACTGAAACATCCACATGGGCAAGCCGGTGCTGGGCGAGCTGCGGCCGCCCCGGCTGTCGATAAATTCGTAGCCGGATATCGCAAAACCAATTCCGACGGCCAGCACCAGAACATCAATCAGAAGCTGGTTATAGTGGCGAAGCGACGCAGGCAGCAAATCGACAACAATGGAAAAGCGAACGTGGCGGTCCTGCAAATAGGCCAGGGCAACGCCGAACATAATGCCGTAAATCATGGCGTAGATGGCGACGTCCTCACCCCAGGTAAGGGAGCGACCGGCGGTATAGCGCCAGAAGGCATTGGCAAAAACGATGGAGAAAACAGCCAGCATCATCAGGCCGGCACCGGTACCGTTTATACCGATCAGCAGACGACGAAACAGGCGAAGGGCATCAGACATGACACAAACCCCGGAAGTGAACCAGAAGAGGCACCGGTCAGATCCTGAAGAACGAAACTGACCGGTGGTACTGAGCGTGGCTACGCTTAGTTGGAGGTGGCGCTGTCTACCGCATCAGACAACCGATCGATCCACTCGGCATCGCTGCCCAGTTCGTCGCGCAGGTAAGCCTGAACCGCCGGCTGTGCCGCCGCGCGGAATTCAGCCATTTGCGCATCGGTCGGCTGGGTGACTTCCATGCCTTCCTCAATCAGCTTGGAGACGCCCTCGGCGGACCCGAATTGCTGAATGGCACGACCCACGGTACCGGCAACAATGGCTGCGCGCTGCAGTGCGGCCTGGTCACTCTCCGGCAGAGACTGGAACAGGTCTTCGTTGATCAGGATGTGATCGACCCCGTAGACGTGGCGATCCAGCGTCAGGTATTTCTGGAACTCGTAGAAGCTGTTGCCGTAGATTACGGAGATCGGGTTTTCCTGACCGTCGACCACACCGGTCGCCAGGGCGGTGGGTACCTCACCCCAGGCAATACCCTGGGGTTCGGCGCCCAGGCCACGCACCATTTCCAGGTACAACGGAATGGTTTGTACGCGGAATTTCAGGCCTTCCATATCAGCCGGAGAAGCGATCGGGCGGACTGAGTTGGTGAAGTGGCGGAAGCCGGTTTCACCGTAGGCCAGGGTGCGCAGGCCGGTTTGCTCCAGGCAGTGTTCAGCCAGGGCCTGTCCGAATTCTCCGTCCATGACTTCCCAGGCCACCGGGGCTGACGGGAAGGTGTAGGGAATATCGGTAACCGCGGCGGCCGCGCAGTAATTAGCGTAGGAGCCGGAGACCATGGTAATGCTGATGGTTCCGTCCTGAGTGCCCTGGACCAGATCGTCTTCACTGCCCAGAGAGCCGGCCGGGAACAGATCGACCGTCATGTCGGTTTCGGCTTCAACCAGATTCTTGAAGACCTGACCGGCGGCGCCTTTTTTGGAGGTGGTCCAGTCGTTCGGATCAACGTGGGCAAAACGAAGGTTTTCAGCGGACACTGCACCCGCAGTAATCATAGCGAGAGCCAGACCTGAGGCCTGAATGGATAAGCGCTTCATGGTTACTTCCTCTTTTTATTGTTGGTTAGTTGCACGTTCTTGCTTTGTAGTAGAAATTGGGCTGTTTGCAACGCTGCACATCGGCGATCAACTTCAATTTTCAGGCCGCACGCCCCAAGGTTACGACATGCCTGTAACCCAGTAATGGCATACAGGTACTTATCGTCCATTTTATAATGTACGAAATGGTACGTTCAGTCAACCTGTGGCATACTGGTGGCATTGCATTGGGTGAGGATAAAAAGAATGACCACAACCAAGGTGGCAACGAAAGGCAAAGAGCGCAGTCGCAAGAACGACCCGGCTCGGGTGAAAGCCGACATCATGCGGGTCGCGACCCGGGAGTTCTCGGAAAAGGGGCTCTCTGGTGCACGCATTGATGAGATCGCTGAAAAAACCAAAACGTCTAAACGGATGATTTATTATTACTTTAAGGACAAGGAAACCCTGTATCTGAGTGCGCTGGAACGCTCCTACCAGCAGGTGAGACAGCAAGAAGGCGAACTGGAGCTGGATCACCTGGAGCCGATAGACGCACTGAGCAAGCTGGTCGCCTTTACCTTCGAGCACCACGTTAAAAATCCGGACTTCATTCGCATGGTCATGATCGAGAACATTCACCATGGCCGGTTTATCGAACAATCCGATTTGATTCAGTCGCTTAATGCCGGTGCCGTGGATGAACTGCAAAAAGTCTATCGGCGCGGTCTTGCAGCCGATCAGTTCAGGCCCGGTCTTGAAGCACTGGAGTTACACTGGCTGATCAGCGCCCTGTCGTTCTTTAACGTTTCCAACCGTTACACCTTTTCGCGGATTTTCAACTGGGACCAAAACGCAGCGTCCAACCAGGAAAAGCTCGCCAGCCATGTGATTGATATGGTTTTGAGGTATGTTGTGAAGCCGGAATTGATGGCGGAATAAACGCGACCGGCTAGTCGCAAACCAGCACCGCCTAACTGCACACAACCACCAGGGTAATTTACTTCCATGCAAGACATCTCCGTCATTAACGTGATTGTTCCGATTTTTATGGTGATCGGTATCGGCTACCTGGCTGTGCGTACGGAACTGATGCCCAAGTCGGTTATACCCGGCATGGGCCGCTTTGTTCTGTATTTCTGTTTGCCAGCACTGATTTTTACCACTCTGACCACCACCCCAATTCTGACCGCAATGACGCCCTATTATCTGATCGCCTATGGCGCGGGCTCCTTGCTTGCTTACCTGATCGGGTTTGTATTCTCAAAAGGGATCTCGAAAGCGACGACCTCGGAAGCCGGGTTGAATGGGCTGGGTATGAGTTTGAGCAACAGTGCCTTTGTCGGTTATCCGGTGTTGCTGCAGGTTTTTGGCACCCTGCCAGCGGCGGCCTTCACCATGACTCTTCTGGTAGAGAACTTGCTGATCATGCCATTGGCGCTGATGGTGCTGGAATTGTCCAGAGCCTTGCACGAAGGCGGCAGCGCCCGCCAGGTGTTCAGCAATTTTGTGCGCCGGTTGGTGACGCAACCCATATTGATCGCGATTGTATTGGGCAGTCTGTACAGCATTACCGGTCTGGGCTTGCCGGATGTAATCTCCAGTGGGCTAGGTTTTCTGGCCAACGCCTCAGCCGGTGTGGCGCTGTTTGTTATTGGCGGCTCATTAGTGGGCATTTCCATAAAAGGCGATGTCTGGAAGATAAGCTGGGTGACCGTTGGCAAGCTGTGCCTCCACCCCTTGCTGGTCGCGTTGATGATCTGGCTATTACCGCCCTTCGACCGGCAACTGCAAATCATCGCTATTCTGATCGCCTCGATGCCCATGTTGAGCATCTACCCGGTTATCGCCGGTAATTACCTCGACCCGAGCCGTTATGCGGCGACGTTGGTTGTGGCAACCCTGGTATCTTTTTTCTCCATTTCAGTGGTGTTGGCGTTGCTGTTTTAATTAAGGCCACGCCGCAAAAGTGGTGTCTTCACTCGGTGCCTGTTTGCGAATTTTTCGCCGCCAGGTGCCGGGTGCATCGTCCATGTGTCGTTTGAAAAACCGGTTGAAATAGGCGGGGTCTTTGAAGCCCAGCCCGTATGCAACTTCGGCGACCGACAACGGCGAATGCGCCAGGCGCTGACAGGCCTCGCTGATCAGTTTGCGTTGGATCAGAGTGATGGGTGACTGGCCAATATCGCGCCGCGTTGCCGACTCCAGCCGTCGTTCAGTGACACCCATGTTTTCGGCGTAGTTGACCACCTTCCAGTGATCGCGAAAGTGCAATTCAATCAATTGCAAAAACCGTTGAAACAGCGTGGAACGAATACTGCCATCTTCCGTTTCCGGTGGCCGGTCGGCGTCTTGCCTGAACAGCAGCACCAGCAAGGTTGTAAGCTGCGCCGATACGACCGACTTCGCGCCAATGTGATTCTCATACAGTTCTGACTTGATCGCTTCAAAACAGGGTTGAATACGTGCAATCAACTGATCATCAATTGATTTTATCTCATGCAGGGTATCGGCCAGTGATCGAAATGGAACGTTCGGTTCCAACTGACGGTTAACGGCCGGAATCAGCCAGTCTTCCGATACGGTGAGTAGCTGCCCCTGACTACCCGCTGCGAAATCACAACCGATTAACATACCAGCCGGTAACCAGGCCAGCATCGGTGCTTTCAGCTCGATGTGAGTGCCTTTGAATCGCGCCTTGCCAGAGCCTGCTCGCAGCAATATACATTGAGCAAAGTGGCGCCAGTCCTGCTTCGGTGCGGTCCAACTGGTTGGCGACTTGGGGTAGCGCACATCAATCAGGTCGAGATGTCGCTGAATCGGTTGTTGAATCGCTGTTTCGATCATTTTTTAACCTCGAAGTGGTGGTTAATGTACAATTTATCGTTGATTAAATGCAATTAAAACCAGTTCACGCCGGAGGTTCTTTTGGCTATGGTTCTCCCATAACAACTCGATGCGCATCGATCCGATTAAAAATAATTGCGAGGATCACTTCATGTTTGAAGTTTCCATGCTGGTGAATAATCAGCAAAAACATGCTCAGAATAACCGCACCTATGAGTGCAAGAACCCCATTTCCGGTGAGGTGGTTTCAGTAGCGGCTGCAGCGTCCGTAAGCGATGCCATGTCTGCAGCAGACGCCGCCGCAGCCGCTTTTCCGGTCTGGTCCGGTATGGCACCGAACGAACGTCGCAGCATTTTGTTAAAAGCCGCAGACTGCCTGGCTGCCAAAGCTGATGAGGCTGCGCAAACTGTGATGCAGGAAATGGGTGCAACGCCGATGTGGGGTGGATTCAATATTCATCTGGCGTCGTCCATGTTGCGTGAAGCGGCTTCAATGACCACTCAGCTAAACGGAGAGATTGTTCCCTCCGATGTACCGGGGTTGACAGCGATGGCCGTGCGTCAACCGGTAGGTGTGGTATTGGGTATTGCCCCCTGGAACGCCCCCATTATTCTGGGTGTACGATCCATTGCTATGCCGCTGGCATGTGGCAATACCGTAGTGTTTAAAGCCTCGGAAATCTGCCCGGCAACGCACCAGTTGATCGCTCAGTCGCTGATTGAAGCAGGTGCCCCCGAAGGCGTGATCAATATGGTCACCAACGCACCTGAAGATGCACCGAACATCGTAAAAGCGCTGATTGAGCACCCTGCCATTCGACGGGTTAATTTCACCGGCTCGACGCGAGTAGGTCGGATTATCGCCAGCCTCTGTGCCGAGAATCTCAAGCCTGCGTTGTTGGAGTTGGGTGGTAAGGCACCGATGATCGTACTGGACGATGCTGATGTAGACGCCGCAGTGAATGCTGCTGCATTTGGTGCTTACATGAATCAGGGTCAGATTTGCATGTCGACTGAACGCCTCATTGTAACGCCCGGCATTGCTGATGAGCTGATCGACAAACTGGCTGCCAAAGCACGCACCATTACGGCGGCTGCCCCGGAGAAAGGCGAGGCCATTCTCGGTTCGGTGGTGAACGCGGCTGCACTTGAACGCTTAAACCGACTGGTTGCCGATGCCGAAAAGAAAGGCGCTAAGGTGCTCTCGGGTGGGCAGGCGGATACCGTATTGATGGATGCAACGCTGATCGATGGCGTAACCAGTTCGATGCAAATTTATTCCGAAGAGTCATTCGGGCCTGTGCTGTCCGTCATTCGCGCCCAGAACGAAGAAGATGCTATCCGAATCGCCAACGACAGTGACTATGGGTTGTCTTCTGCTGTATTCAGTCAGGACTACAACAAGGCCATGGCCATTGTTAACCGGATTGAAAGTGGTATCTGTCACATCAATGGACCAACGGTTCAGGATGAAGCACAAATGCCGTTTGGTGGTGTTAAGGGGAGCGGTTATGGCCGGTTTGGCAGTAAAGCCGCTATTAATGAATTTACTGAATTACGCTGGATAACCAACCAGGCTGGGAAGCGTCATTACCCATTCTGATAATTGATCCAGATCAATGAATGGAGTGCCATTGAAAAGTAATAAGGAGTCTCTGTTGTTAGTTTTATAACCTTGGAGAAGTATGTTCTGGTCAAGGAATGGAATTAATAAATATAGATTTCCATCGAACACAGAAAATATCTGAATAAATAGTGATTTACATGGGGATACAGGATGTTTGCCCCTTCGCTGGATGGCCTGGAAATACCAGACCCGCACTATAAGTGCCGACTCGACAGGATATCGCGTTGCACTGATTAAACTGGCAATGCTTTGATTGCCGGAGAATGCCTTGCGCTCTCTGGTTTGGGGAGGTGTTTGCCCGAAAAACCTGAAACGAAATATCGGTAAACGGTTCTGACTGAAAGTAGTCATTATTCATGACAAAAAAAATGAGGTAACAATCATGCGGAATATCACAAAAAATCTGTCAATGCTCGCGCTAGCATTGGGCACTACAGCTGCGCTGAGCATGCCAGCCAATGCTGAATCTGCTGAAGAATTTTACGATGGCAAAACGCTGCGGTTCATGAGTACAACCGGCGCCGGTGGCACTATGGACCTGTACATGCTGCTGACCATGAAACATATGGAAAAGCATTTGCCTGAGAGTATGGATACCGTGCTTGAGCATCGAACGGGTGCTGGCGGCGCCGTGGGTGCCAACTACCTTTTCCAGGCGGCCCCGAAGGATGGCACCATCATCGGTATGCCAGTGCCAGCTATTGTGTCTTCAAAGTTCGCCAATCCGGACACCATTCGTTATGAAGCCGATGAATTTCAGGCCGTTGGTCGCATTGTCGACTTGCCACGCATCTATGTTGCCCGTGGTGACGCCGGTTATTCAAGCCTGACCGAATTGGCCGACTCAGGTGAGCAAAGCAACCATGGCATCATGACCGTGGGCACCTCTTTCCACCAGTATATGGCCATCGCCAACCTGGGGCTGGGCACAAACTTCAGAGAGGTCGCTGGCTACAGCGGTGGTGGCCCAACCTTCCTGGCCATGGAACAAGGTGAAGTTGCAAGCACTACAGCTGAACCCGCTAACCTGTTTGCCAACAAATGGCACCTGGTCGAAAGTGGTGATGTGAATGTATTGGCCATCGGTGGTCTGGAGCGTATGGGGCAATTGCCGGATACGCCAACCATTATGGAGTTGATTGACGAGTCGAACGATTACTACGACATCGCCCGTTCAGTGGTTTCGTCAGGTGCCATTGGTTTGTCGCTGATCGCACCTCCGGGGGTTCCGGAAGATCGTATCGAATTCCTGCGCGAGGCGTTCAATGCAACCATGGCTGACCCTGAATTCATTGCGGAAGCCCAGGAGCGGAGCATTCCAATCAATCCGCAAACCGGCGAGTACGTGGATACGGTGATTGCCGACTCGGCTAACGTCAGTGAAAACGTTAAAGCCTGGTTTTTTGAAATGGCACAGGGCAACTAAAAGCGCGTTGCGTTTCATGCCTGGCCGGAGCCTCTGGCTCCGGTTAATTGATATCTGAGACAGGCTGCAATGAGCAGTCTGTCTTTTTTAGGAGTGTTTTTCATGCAAGCAGACCTGTTGGGTGCTATGGGCAGTGCCTTTGGCATGTTGACCGAGGCGTCTACACTGTTCCATCTGTTTATTGGTGTGTTGATCGGCAGCCTGCTATCGGTCATACCCGGTGTTGGCGGCCTGATGGGCATGGCGTTATTACTTCCCTTTACCTTTAGCATGTCGCCGGTTGAGGCGATGGCATTTTTGGTGGCAGCGATGGCTGTCATGTCGACGGCCGATTCAATACCGGCCATTTTATTTGGTGTGCCGGGCACGCCGACCTCCATGGTGACCGTGCTCGACGGTTACCCTATGGCCAAGCGTGGCGAGGCAGGCCGTGCACTGGGTGCCGCCTTTACCTCTTCCGTTGTCGGTGGGGTTATCGGTGCGCTGGTACTGGTCATTATTATTCCCGTTGTGCTGCCTATTTTAATGGGCTCTACGTCCCCCGAGTTACTGGCATTCTGCATCATGGGCCTCGCCATGGTGGGCGCGCTGGCCGGTGGCTCCATTGCAAAAGGGTTGGGTGCCAGTTTAATCGGTGTGTTACTGGCGTTTATCGGCCAGGAGGATACCACCGCAACTCTGCGCTGGACCTTCGATACTATTTACCTGTGGGATGGTCTGCACATTTTGGTTATGGCATTGGGTATTTATGCATTGCCCGAATTAGCTGACCTGGCCATACAGAACAAATCGATTGCCTCGGATGAGGACAAGAGCAAACCGATGAAGGGTGTCACCCAGGGCGCACGCGATACTTACGACAACGCCTGGCCGGTTGCCCGTAATTCCGTTATGAGCTCACTGCTGGGCATTATTCCGGCGATCGGTCCATCGATCATTCCCTGGCTGATTTATTCCTACACAACCATGCGCAGCAAAGTGTCGAGCAATTTTGGCAAAGGTGATGTGCGCGGGGTTATTGCCTCCGAGTCGTCCAACAATGCAACGGTAGGTGGCTCCTTGCTGCCAACGGTAGCGCTGGGTGTACCCGGTTCCGCACCCATGGCTTTGTTGCTCGGTGCCATGTTGCTGCACGGCATCGCTCCCGGCCCTAATATGCTCAGTTCCAACCTGGACATGACCTACATGATGGTCTGGGGAATTGTTGCGGCGAATATCGTCGGTGGGTTCGTGGCGTTGGCGATGGCCAAGCCATTGTCGCGGGTTGTTTTTGTCCGCTCCACGGTGCTGGTACCGCTGATTACCTCGGTCGTGTTTATTGGTGCAGTGCAATCCACTCGCCAGTGGGAAGACGGTTTGTTTCTCTTACTGGTGGGCTTTCTTGGCTGGGTGATGAAACGGGTGCGCTGGCCACGGGCACCTCTGTTTCTGGCTTTCATACTGGCGCCTTTGGTCGAGAAGTATTACTTCATTTCCATGAACGTTCATGGCTGGGGCTGGACATTGCGCCCAGCCGTGGCTGTGCTTTTGGCGATTACAGCTCTGTTTATTCTGGGTGTGATTGTTAGCCGGGTTATCAAGACCCGCAAAGCATTGAAAGGGAAGGTCACCCTAGCCTGGACACCGACCTGGAATCTCGATGTGGCGTTCTCACTCGGTGTGATGGTGATGATGATACTGGCCTATTTTTCCGCCGGCGAATGGCGGTTCGATGCGGGCATAATGCCGCGAGTTGCAGCGACACTGGGCTTTCTGATGGCACTGTTCTCTTTGCTGGGTATTTTTGTGACGGTTAAATCCAGCGAAGGTGAAACGGCCGAAGAAGTACATTTTGATCTTGAGACCGATTTTGGCGAGCTGACGCCCAAACAGATTTTGCTGGGCGGTGTGAAATACCTGGCTTTATTAGCCTGGTTTGGTGTGCTTGCCTGGTCTGTAGGTCTTATTGCAGCGTTACCGGTTTATCTGATCAGCTACATGCTGCTCGGTCGCGAACGGCTGAAACTGGTGCTGCCTCTGTCGTTGCTGTTCTGGGGGTTCTGCTGGTTTGCCTTTGTCTACATTCTTGATCTGGCGTGGCCAGCTCCGCTGTTTACTCTGTTCTGAACGGGATGACCACCATGACAAAAACTGTAAAAGATATTTCATACCAGGTGCTGCGCCACCAGGGCATGACGACGGTGTTCGGTAACCCGGGGTCGAACGAGTTACCCTTTCTGAAAGGGTTCCCCGAAGACTTTCGCTACATTTTGGGTCTGCATGAGGGCGCGGTTGTTGGCATGGCCGATGGTTTTGCCCAGGCCAGCGGCTTGCCAACGCTGGTCAACCTTCATGCTGCCGCTGGCACCGGCAATGCCATGGGCGCACTGACTAATGCAGTTTACTCACACAGCCCATTGGTAATAACGGCCGGTCAGCAATCGCGGCACCTTGTCGGTATGGAAGGCATGCTGGCCAATGTCGATGCCAATCTGTTGCCACGCCCGCTGGTTAAATGGAGCGGTGAACCGACCTGTGCAACGGATGTCCCTCGCATGCTGAGTCAGGCTATTAACACGGCCAATCAACCTGCAAAAGGGCCGGTGTATCTGTCAATCCCACTGGATGACTGGGCGCAGGCATCCAGTACCAACAGCGAGTATTTACTGTCCCGAACCGTACAGACAGCAAGTTCGCCCTCTGAAAGCCAATTAAAATGGCTCGCCGACGCGTTGTCGGAGGCGACGAGTCCGGCACTGGTGTTGGGGCCGGGCGTGGACGCCGTTAAAGCAAACGCCAGTGCCGTAGCCTTGGCCGAGCGGCTGGGTGCCGTCGGCTGGATTGCACCCTCGGAATCGCGCTGCCCTTTCCCAACCGATCATCCAGCTTTTCGCGGTACGCTGCCGATATCAGAGAAAGGTCTGAATGAGGCCCTGGCGGGGCATGACCTGGTGCTGGTTGTGGGTGCGCCGGTGTTTCGCTATCACCAGAATATACCGGGTGACTTTCTGGCGCCGGGGACCCGACTGATCCACCTGACGGACGACCCGGCTGAAGCAAGCCGGGCGCCACTGGGCGAAGCGCTGGTGGGCGACATTGCCGCCATGCTGGCGGCGTTGCCTGAGCGTATTGTCGGTGAACAACGTGCCCAGCCAGTTGCAAGATCGTTACCGCCGCCGGGTAAGGATGAAGCCGACCGGATGCACCCCGATACCGTTTTCCGCATCGTCAATGAGCTTGCTCCAAGTGACGCCATATACGTGAAGGAAGCGACGGCCACCAAAGGACCATTCTGGGCCAACATCATCATGCGCGAACCGGGCAGCTTTTATTTCCCGGCAGCCGGTGGATTGGGCTTTGGTATGCCGGCGGCGGTAGGGGTGCAACTGGCGCAACCGCAACGCCAGGTCATCGCGTTGATTGGCGACGGGTCGGCCAACTACAACATTACCGCCCTGTGGACGGCTGCCCGCTACCGAATTCCGGTGGTGTTTATCATCCTGAAAAACGGCACCTATGGCGCACTGCGTCGTTTTGCCAAACTAATGGATGCCGAAGATGTACCCGGCCTTGATGTGCCGGGTATCGACTTCTGTTCAATTGCGCGGGGTTATGGGGTAGACGCCTGTGCAGCCACTAATGCAGATACCTTGTCTGCTTGCCTGACACATGCGTTTTCGCAAGATAAACCGTATTTGATTGAAGTATCGACCTCGTTTTAACAGCGTTACACCGCTAAATAGCGCAGCAGCTCAAAGCCTTAACCCCTACTGTCGTTACTGGTGGGGATACCGGTGGCATTCTGTGCCACCTGTGGATCTGGTTGAACCGCAGCCGCTCCGGGCTATCGTTGCGCGCCAATTCGGTCGTTACCCAAGCTGCCATTCGCGCCACCCAGAAAATTAACGATTACTTAACCCCAATACTCAATGGCGGTTTCATCGCCTCCGGTACCGACTCCCGATCCCAGAACCCAATCAGAATACCCTGACGCCGCGACAGGCCATTGGCGCTCTGTTCCATCTCCCGGCTGACCGCCCTACGATTGTGAAGCGTGGCACTCCAGTCCAGTAACTGGTCACGCAACTCGCGCCGTACACCTTCATAGGCCGGATCCCGACCCAGATCCACCAGTTCGTCCGGGTCGTTGTGCAGGTCGAACAGCATGTCGGGGAAGCCGGGGCAATGCACCAGTTTATGGCGTCCGTTGAACGCCATGGTCATCCGGGCCGCCAGTGAATCAACCCCCAGTTGCGCGGCGACGGGCAGGCGACCGTAGTCGTCTTCGGCGACAATGAAATCCCGCTCAAAGGGGCTGGAAGCCTGATGCAGAAAAGGCAACAGCGAGTGGCCTTCGAGTCGGTGTTCGTGCTCGGAAAGACGGCCACCGGCACATTCGATCAGTGTCGGTAATACATCAATGGCACCCACCAGCGCATCGCATTGCTGACCCCGCGTTACATTGGCTTCTGCACGCGGGTCGACGACGATCAACGGCAACTTTACCGAAGGCTGATGAAACAGATCCTTCTCACCCAGCCAGTGATCACCTAAATAATCGCCATGGTCGGCGGTCAGCACAATCAGCGTGTTGTCGGTGAGCCCTTTGGCGTCCAGGTGATTCAGAATGCGACCGATGTGATCGTCCACTTCTTTCACCAGCCCGAAATACGCCGGTAAAACGTGTGCGCGTTTTTCATCGTCACTGAACGTCTGGCTGACCCCCAGTTGCATGAATTGCCGGTAAATCGGATGCGGGTCCTGGCGTTCAGATTCCGATTTCACCGCCGGAGCAAAGTCTGCATCCCGGTACAGTGAGTGATACGGATCCGGTGCGATGCAGGGCCAATGCGGTTTGATGTAGGAAGCATGCAAGCACCAGGGCTCATCGCCCAGTTCATCGATGGTATCGATGATGCGCTTGGTCAGATACGCCGTTTCCGAATGCTCTTTCGGAATGCGGGCGGGCCGGTGCGCGTGTTCCAGATAGAAACCGGAGACAATATCGCCGGTTTCGGTTTCGGCCGCATTGGCCCATTCGAGCCAGGGGTTGTCACCGTCAAAACCGTTTTGGCGCAAATACTCGTTGTAGCGTGGTTCCTGCTTTGAGTATTTGCCAGCAGGCCCTTCCGGGTGCAGCCCGTCGTCGTGCTCGCCTCCGGTAAAACCAGCGTTATACAGGCGCTGACCCAGCGCCGACTCCGGCTCAATGCCGAGCCGGTCCATGCCGTCCAGGTCGGGTTTCATGTGAGTCTTGCCAAGCAGAATGACACGCTGGTTTAGTGGTTGCAGATAGTCCGCCAGTGTCCATTCGCTCAGGCTGAAAGGCCAGTCGTTCCAGGTAGCGCCGTGCGAGCGCATGTGTAAGCCGGTGTAGAACGACGCGCGCGAATTGCCGCAGCTGGTGCCCTGGGTGTAGGCGTTATTAAAACGTACTCCGCGTTTGGCCAGCCGGTCGATGTTGGGGGTGTCGACGACGCGGTTGCCATAGCAGGACAAGGCATCCCAGCGCAGCTGATCGATCATGATAAAGAGCGTATTTTTTACGGCGTTCATATGCTTATCCTTTGGCCGGTTGTGAGTTGGCGGTGGGGTGAATGCCATGACTCTGGCGCACGGCGTGCCAGGCCAGTAGCGCCAGACCTAACGCCAGGCAGACAATGCTCACGACGAGATACGGCGACAACAACCCCAAAGCCAGCGCAAAACGAACGGCACTGTCTGGCAGTGATAAAACGCTACGGTCAAAACGGGCCAGGCTACTGGTGATGAGATACAACGCCAGTACCAGTTGCGCGAGCAGCCAGGCGTAAGCGCCGAGCGAGAAATCACCGCCCGCTGCGGCCGAGGTGAGCATTAACGGGTTATAGGCAAATGCAAATGGAATCAGAAACAGCACTGCTGAAATCCGGGTACTGGCAATGGCGGTGGCCATGGGTTTGCCACCGGAGATGGACGCCGCTGCGTAAGCGGCGATGGCTACCGGTGGCGTAATGACCGAGGCAACGCCAAAGAAGAACACGAACATGTGAGCCGTCAGAAGTTCCATGCCAAAGGCCTGCAGGGTGGGCCCCATCACTGAAATGATGGCGATGTAGGCGGGCAAAGTGGGCATGCCCATGCCGAGCACGATGCAACCCAGCGCGGTGATCAGCAGGGCCGCCAGCAGTGAGTAGTCCGACGCATTCGACAACAACACCGCAAAGGTGGTGGGAATACCGGTGGCCGCCAACGTCGCGACGATGATGCCGACCACAGCAATGGCCATCGACAGTCGGCCAACGGTAACACCGCCCTCGGCCAGCGAAGTAAGCAGTATCAGAGGTTTCTGTCTGACGCTGGGGTTCAGAAAGCTCAATACCAGCAGTAACAAAATGGCGCTGATGGAGGCACCAGCGGGAGACAGACCTTCTATCAACAGCCAGACAATGGTTGCCAGTGGTGCCAGAAGCAGCAGTAGGTTGATCCAGTCCTGACGATCGATCGGTTCAGGCAGGTCGCCTTCCGGCTCAGCGTTGAGGCCGAGCTTTTTCGCTTCAAAATAAACGGCCAGAAACAGGCTCGCGTAATAGGCGATAGCCGGAATCATCACCGCTACGATCACGGTCAGGTAAGATACGCCGACATAGTCGGCCATCACCAGAGCCGCGGCGCCCATTATCGGTGGCAGAATTTGACCGCCAGCCGAGGCTGAAGACTCAAGCCCCCCGGAGAAGTTACCACTGAAGCCGCGCTTGCGGATCATTGGAATGGTCACCACACCGGTGCCGACCACGTTGGCGACTGCACTGCCAGAAACAGTACCGAACATGCCAGAGGCCAGAATGGCCGCATAGGCAGGCCCGCCCCGAAAACGTTGCATCAGGGCAAAGGAAATACGGATCATCGACGAGCCTGCACCACAACCTTCCAACACGCCGCCGAGAATAATAAAGGGCAAAACGGTCGATAGAATTACCGCGAAAATGGACCCGACCACGCCGTTATCACTACCGAACCAGAGGTTGGCGGCCAGCCGGTCCATCGCATTGCCGCCAGCGGTTTGCAGCACGCCGGGCCAGTATTCGCCGGTACCCAGGTACAACACGGCGATTAAGCCGATAATGGCAATGGGAGCCCCCCATAGACGCCAGCAAATAACCGTAGCGACCAGAACGGCCATCAGCGCAGTAATGCCATCCCAGGTAGTAAAAAACATGATGGACATTTCCATGATCCGCGCGACCTGAAAGTAGCGCACGCTGCAATACAGCGTCAGGGCGATCAGAGCCAGGTCGAAGGTTACGCGCAAAATCGAAGGCACACCTTTGGTCAGCGTCTGTTCGCGCCACTGATATAAAATGCCAATGACCACACAGAGGGTGAAAAAGAACGGACGGAACCATTCAAGTTCAAACGGCCCAAGGCGCGGCAGGAAGCCGTAGCTGGGCAGTACATTGATCAGGCCTACCAGTGCCAGCACACCGCCGACGACCCAGAGGGCTTGTTGCAATCGATTGGCTAACATCATGGACGGTGTCGTCATGGGAGGGTCCTCCGGGTGCCTGGGATCAGGCGCCCTGGTTTAACAGATGGAGTGGTCGGGCGACCACTCCAGGTTAGGCCTGTCAGGGCATCAGGTTTTCAGGAATGGCGATGTTGTTTTCCTGATAGTAACGAACCGCACCGGGGTGCAGTGGCGCGTTGACGCCTTCAAAGGGGTTCTCGGTGCTAATGGTGCGCAGCAGGGCGTTAGAGGCTTTCAACTCGTCGATGTTTTCCCAGTAAGCCTTGGCCAGCCGATAGGCCATGTCATCGGACATCGATGCGCCCACACCCATCCACATGATGTTTGAGGCCGTGAAAATATCTTCATCGCCATTGACCTGGCCGCGATAGGTGCCAGCCGGAATTACGGTGTAAGACATGGCGGCGGCTTCTACATAATCGTTCCATTCCGGGGTTCCAATACGGTCTTCGGAAATACCAAGAATGCGAATCGGGTTCTGCAGGCTCATTTCATTGATCGATTGCTGGCCGACCGGGGCAGACAGCACCAGTACATCGTACTGACCATCCTGAAAGCCCTGAACAGCCGAACCCCAGGGCGCGCGAATGGCTTCATAGTCGCCATCAACCAGGCCCGAGGCTGCTTCGATCATGCCCATGATCTGCATGTTGGCGGCACCGGCCGGTGGGCCGACAAAGACGCGTTTGCCGCGAATGTCGTCCCAGCTTTCAATGCCGTCCCGGTCCCAGGTAATGGCGTGATAGGTGCTGCCCGGCAGGCCGGTAATAGCGCGAACATTTTTCGACAGGGCTTTCGCCTGTTCGGCGTTGCTGGCATAGGGGCCAACGCCGGCTTTCATGGCGCTGAACGCCGGTGGCGGTACTACTGAAGAGCCGAGCTGGCCGGCACCCAGCATCATTACCGAGCGGGTCAGCGTCTGGCCGAGCACGACTTGCAGGTTAATGCCTTCGCGATTGGTGTATTGGGCATAAGCCTGAGGCAGCATGCCGGTTACCGAGGCAGCGCCACCGGCATCCATTTGCAGGTTTTCTGCCTGGCTGAAACCGGCAGTTAAGGTCAGGACCAGGCTGGCCAGACCGAGCGTCAGTGATTTTTTCATATTGACCTCGTCGTGCGTGTTATTGGATTTATGGATTGTTCGACAGTTAGACAGTGTGCATCCATCAGTGGCATTCGTATAATTCATTTATAATCGGTTAAACAGACATTTTTGTATGGTAGCCTAGTCTCGCCTGACCAAAGGTTTTTCATTGGGCCACGGCGATTCGCAACGGAGGTGATATGGAATCGAAGCATCTGGTGCAACTGGCCACCATTCTCGACAGCGGCTCGATCAGTGCTGCGGCTAACCGTTTGAACGTCACCCAGCCAACCCTGACGCGCAATATCCAGACGCTGGAAATGCAGGCCGGTGGCCCGCTCTTTACCCGCAGCCGACATGGCGTAAAGCAGACTCCGCTGGGGGCTGACCTGGCCCGTTATGGCCGGGCCATCGCCAAGGCCGTCTGGTCGGCGCGTCAGGTGGCTATTCGTCATGGGCTCGGTCTCAAGCAGGAACTGCGTATCGGCGTCGGCCCCTTGCTGGCCAATAACCTGATGAATCAGATGGCCCAGGACCTGATGGCCGAGCATGACGACTTATCCCTGCTGATACGAGTAGACACACCGTACCGCCTGATCGAACAGATTCATGATGAAGAACTCGACCTGGTGTTTTCCCCCAAAGTGCAATCCCCGACGCAGGATCTGGTTTGTGAACTGGTGCTGCAAGATAGGCTGGTGGTGGTCGCCGCCAGGCAACACACCCTGGCGAAGAAAGCCTTTGATGGAACTGGCCACCATGCCCTGGCGCTGTCGGAGTTGAACGATTGGGCCTGGATCAATATGGGCACCTACGCTCGCTTTGAGGAATCACCGGTCGAGCGCCTGCAGGCCATGGGCGTCACTGGCATTCACACGCCCATCGCCTTATCGGGAGATGCGGCGATTACCCTGAATATATTGCGTGAGGGCAATCACTTGAGCCTGATGCCGGAAAAACTGACCAGCCGGGTAACGGCTGAGTACAACCTGGTGGTATTGCCGGTTGAGGCGGACTTCGGGCGTCGGGATGTCTTTTTGTGGCATCGGGCCCAGGATCTGGACCAGGGCTGGGTGCAGATAGTGAAAGCTGCTTTTGCACGTCGTATGGCAACCTGACTTGCTTCCAATTGCCCTAAACAGAATTTTAAAGTGCCATATACGCCCTGAGCCAGTCGAAGGGTCTTGGGGCTTTCAATAAACCCACTGCAAGCCAAACAACCAGGCACTCAAAAACACAAAACTCACCAGCAAGTAACGCCGGTTCCAGTTCCAGGCCAGATGGCGTGGCGACACCTGACTCAGGTGACCCACGATCGACACCGAAATGGTAAACGGCGAGGAATTCACCGTTAAACACCAGGCCGACATCAGACCCAATGCCAGCAATTCATTGGTTAATCCGAAGCTTGCTACCGGTTGCAAGGCTGACGCCAGTAACGTGACCGAGACGATGGGGTTAAACCCGACCTGGCCGAGTGCGACGGTCAGGATCATTGCAACAATAAGCAAGTAATAACCGTTTAAGTGTAACGAAGACACCAGCCACAACACCTGAGATTCAGTGACCAGACCGGTAATGGCTGCACCGAGAAAACCCGCCCCGGCCAGTAAACTCACTTCACCACTGAGCGGCGCCACCTGATTGGGAATATCGGTTTTCAGCCGGCGGCCGAGCAGAACCAGGGCACCCCATGTGCCTGCCCGGTTACCCTGCCAGGCAAGCCAGCCAATGCCGACTAAAGGGCTGATCATAATAACCGCCAGCGTCAGTGACAGTTCGGTCGTGGTTTCGAGCAAGAATGCACCGCCGGTTAGCAGGCCGATCAGGCCAACCAGTTGCACAGCCGGTTGCCAGCTGTAGCGTTTCTGGCTGGCTTCCATACCCGGTGGGGCCCGGCGCGGATTGTGCCGAAAATCCTGAATCCAGCCGATCAGTATCAGCAACAGGGCGGTGACAAAGCCGATGGGCAGAATATCCTGCCAGCGCAGCCCGGGAATAATGGTCAGCAGCAGGGCCAGCGTGATGGAGAAGGGCGAAGTCATCGGCAGGGCGGCAAAACCGCGCAACATAGCCAGTGACATACGGCGCTGACGGGTGCGCTGGATGCTGACATTGCCAGCCGCCGCAGCCAGCGTGTTGCCCCGGGTCACCATCAAACCAAGCAGATGCAATACACCAAAGTTGAGAATCAGCCCAAACAGCGCCGTGGTATAGCTGAGAATACCGTATCGCCGGGCGGGCGGCTGATTCACCGCCAGTGCACCGCAACGCCGTACCATGCGTGACCGCTGAGCCGCCAGGCGCAGAAAGCTCAATGCAACCAGAAAGGTCGAGAAGTACCCGGCGCGGTCGAATGCCGTGCGCAACACCGCCCAGGGGTCTTCGGTCCAGGGCAGAAAGAAGCCGCTGCACAAAGCCAGCCCGACCAGTATGCGCGGCGACTGGGGCAGTCGGCGCCAGCGCACAACAATAAAGGCGATCAGCGCGAAACCGGCGATCCAGAGGGCGGGCTCAACATTGGCCAACTGATACAACAGCGTACCGGCCAGCAGTGTTGCCAGCAGCGATAAAGCCAGAAAGCGGTGCAGGGACATGAGGCAGAACAACTCGGGCGTTACAGCAACTCTAGCAGTGTAAGGTGTCGCGTTCTATAAAGCGAAGACAGCGACAGGCTTGAAAGGTGCCAGGAAATTATTGTGTTGTGCAGTAGCCGTGGAGACCTTCTGTTACAAAATATTCAACTAAAAGGTTGACTAATAAAGTTTCAGGTATATATTCAACCATATGGTTGAACAAAGTAATAAACAAGCGCTTTCGGACATTCTGAAAGCCACCAGCGACACCACCCGCCGCTCCCTGCTGACCACCCTGGTTCAGGAAGGCCCCACGCGGGTGACGGATCTCGCCAACCATTATGAAATGAGCCTCAATGCGGTGAGTAAGCACATTAAAGTGCTCGAAGCCGCTGGACTGGTCAGCCGCAGAACGCTGGGCCGAACCCATTTGATAGAGGCCAACCTGGAGCCGATCCAAAGGATCGACAGCTGGTTTCAGAACCTGAGAAGTATTTGGGACCTGAGGCTGGAAAAACTGGACCAACTGCTGCAAGAGGATCGACACCATGACTGACCTGACTCTAAGCGTAACCCGCACCATCAAAGCCCCGATAGAACGCGTATATAACGCCTGGCTCGACCCTTCCACCCTGGCCCAATTCATGCTTCCCGGCGAAGGCATGAGCGTGCCCAAGGCCGATACCGACCCGCGTGTGGGTGGCCGTTTTGCCATCACCATGGCCGCCGGTAGCGATGAATTGCCGCATGGCGGTGAATACAAAGAGCTTAACCCGCACAACAGAATCGTCTTCACCTGGGAGTCCCCTTTCTCCATTGAAGGCTCTACCGTCACTGTTGAACTGAACGAAGTGGCGGAAGGTACTCAGGTTGAACTGACCCATGTGAAGTTCCCGAGTGAGGATTCCCGAAACAACCACGAAAGTGGCTGGGCCAACATTCTGGAAGCACTGAACACCGTGCTGAGCTGATCGGCTAAGCTTTCAGGGCTAGCACTCATTAACCACCAAGGAACCTAACTATGGAAGATTTCTCAGCAGTCAGCTGGCTCGCCGTCTTAACCGGTACCGTCGTCGCTTTTCTGGTCGGCTGGGCCTGGTACAGCCCCTCCGTCTTTGGCAAGAAATGGGCGGAGGGTTCGGGTGTGAGCCTGGGCAGCGCTCAGTCCATGCCGGTGTTCGCTATGGTGTCCCAGCTCGTGGCGCTGCTATTGCTGGCCATGGTGATCGGACTCACTGCGACCATTGATGCGTTGTTTACCGCCATCCTGACGATATTGGCAGTTGCGGTTTTTGTATCGTCGATGGCTGCTTTCGTGAAAAAGTCGGCCTACGCGATAGCCGTCGATGCTGGCTACGTCATCGTTGCCGGCATCGTCATGATCGTGGCGCAGGGTATTTTTTAAACGGAAGGGGGGGTGCTACGGGTAAGCAACCCCCTTCATGAAAGCGTCATGGGCTTTGTGCTATCCTGTCAGACCTCAGCCATGTTTACAGGGCCTTCAATGCGCATTCTTACCGACACCCATGCCCACACCGTTGCCAGCGACCACGCCTACAGCACCGTGCACGACTATTTTCAGATCGCCTGCGACAAGGGCTTGCAGCTGTTCAGCATTACCGACCACGCCCCGACCATGCCCGACGGCGCCCATTACTGGCACTTTGGCAACATGAAGGTTATTCCCAGGGTGGTCAATAATGTAGGTCTGTTGCGCGGCATCGAGGCCAACATCCTGGAACCCGAGGGCGGCCTGGATATCCCCGACAAACTGCACCAATTTCTCGACTTCGCCATCGCCAGTTTCCACGAACCGGTGTTTGCACCGGCGGATAAAGCCACCTGCACCAGAGCGGTGATAAACACGATCAAGACCGGCGAATGCCAGATTATCGGCCACCCCGGCAACCCGAATTTCCCGCTGGATTATGAAGAGGTGATTCGGGCCGCGCGCGACAACAATGTGGTGCTGGAAATCAACAATTCCTCCTTCTCACTATCTCGCCTGGGCAGCGAACCCAATTGCGTACACATCATGGAACTGATCGACCGGCTGGACTGGAAAGTGAGCTTTGGTTCGGATTCACACATTGCATACAGCGTGGGTGATTTTGACCATGCCATCGCCCATGCTGAACGAATTGGCTTTCCCGAGCATCGCATCGTCAACGCCAACACACCCCGGTTTTTGCGGTTCCTGGGTGAGCACGATAAGCCAGTCGCGCAAGAGATGGCAGAATGGGCGAACCAGTTTGAGACCCACGTCAGTTAACCACAGTTGTTAATTCTGGTGTCATGAGTCAGAAATTCATAAAAAACAACCGCTATAGAATCCAAGGGCTGTCGGGTGCGTCTACTAGTGGCCGTTAGACAACATGGACTAAAACGCCGGGAGTGTTTTAGCATGAGCGAAGCGAGCCCCTAGGGTGAATCCCATGGAGGGGTTCACGGCGTGCCTCCAGTAGACGTACCCGATTGCCCGCTTGGCACTGTAATAACGGCAACCAGTGAAGCGAGTTACACACCGAATTTCTGACTCATGACACCAAACGCCGAAGCACTACAACCGCCCAGCCTCAATAATCCGATCCAGAAACGCCCGGGTGCGTTCATGTTGGGGCGCGCTGAACATCTGATGTGGGTCGCCTTCTTCGAGAATCCGACCTCCTTCCAGAAAGCAAACCCGGTCGGCCACATCGCGGGCGAAACCCATCTCGTGAGTGACGATGATCATGGTCATGCCCTGGGCTTTCAGCTCCTTGATGATGCCGAGCACCTCACCGACCAGTTCCGGGTCCAGCGCGGCGGTCACTTCATCGAGCAGTAGCACATCCGGCTTGTTCATCAATGCGCGAACGAAGGCCACACGCTGCTGCTGACCACCGGATAATTGCTCCGGGTAGGCTTTGGCAAAGCTGCCCATGCCGAAGCGGTCGAGCTGTGCCAGTGCCTGTGCCTCGGCTTCCTTCTTGCTTTTGCCATGCACTTTGCGCGGCGCCAGCGTCAGGTTATCCAGCACCGTTAAATGCGGAAACAGATTGTACGACTGAAACACGATGCCGATGCGCTTGTGCAGCCCTACCTTGCCAAAGCGTTCATCGGTGACCGGTACGTCATCGAGACAGATGTCACCGTAGTCGGCTTTTACCAGGCGGTTGATGCAGCGTAGCAGGGTCGACTTGCCGGAACCGGAGGCACCAATCAGGCACACAACTTCGTGCTGTGCGACGGATAAATCCACCTGATCCAGCACCAGATTATCGCCAAAATACTTGGTCACCTCGAACAATTGAACACGCGGCAACGGTTAACCCCCTATCTGCAAACGACGAGCACGATCGCGCTGGGTGACGTAATCTGCCAGGCGCGCCATGGGAATGGTGGCCAGCAAGAACAGGCCCGCTGCAACGATCAGAGATGAATAATTGAACGTACTGGCAGTATAGATTTGTGCTTCACGCACCGCATCGCGCACGCCAATAATTGACAACAACGCCACGTCTTTTTGCAGCGCAACGACAATATTCATCATCGCCGGCAACACATTGCGCAGCGCTTGCGGCAGGATGGTATAGATCATGGTTTGCCACTCGGTTAAACCCAGTGACTTGGCGGCGGCCCACTGGCCTTCGTGTACGGCATCTATCCCAGAGCGGTAGATCTCGCAGACATAGGCAGAGTAGCTAAGCACCATGGCAACGGCACCCCAGAACAAACTGCTCGACGGCAGCCCGGGCAGGTTGAGTGCCGGTATACCGAAGCCGAACAGCAACACCAGTAGCAATACCGGCAGGCCCCGGAACAGATCAATATACAGAATGACCATCAGCCGGAAGGGGGCAAACCAGGGCGCGCGCAGTGACCGGATAACCGCCAGCGCAATGCCGAGAAACAGGATGCACGCCAGCACGATCAGCCAGATGCTCATATTGATCCAGAAACCCTGTAAAACGCGCGGGAAGGCAGCGACCATGGCATCGATGTTAAAGAATTGCAGCTTGATACGCGGCCATTGCTCGGCCGAGGTTATCACCCAGGCCATAGCACCAAAGACAACGACAATACTGACAATGCTGATAAGACTGGGTGCCAGCGCCTCGCGCCAGTCGAATGTGCGGCCAGGCGGTGGCGGAGGCGGGCGCCGGGTGGCGCCGCCTGAGGGGCCCTGTTCGGGCAGGTGGCTGTGTGTCATTGGGTAATAATGGGCAGGTCAGGGTCGGCAATGAGGTATTCGGCTTTCAGGTCTTCGACCACATCGCGCTCGATCACGGCGGTTATTGCGTCGTCTACCCAGTCAACCAGCGGGTTGTTGTATTCAAACAACAGGCCGTGGCCCCGGTCGTTTTCATCCGGCGGCAACAGGGCAACGATGTTGGCTTCCGGGACCTGAACGGCGGTGACGTACAAGGCTGTCGGCAGTGAGATCAGTGTGCCGTCGATCTGACCGGCACGCATTGCCTGAAATACATCCACTTGTTCGTTGTAAATAGCAGCCTCGGTGATGCCCAGCACGTTGACCAGGTAGTCGTTATCGGTGGTGCCGATGGTGGCACCCCAGCGCGCATCACGCAGGTCATCGTAGCTGGTCGCGTCTTCCAGAGGGCTGCCCGGCAGTGCAAGCACGGCCTTTTCCGGCTGGAAATACACCTGGCTGAAGCTGACGATCTGCTTGCGTGCCTCGGTGACGGAAATCTGCTGGATGGCAAAATCGTAGGGCTTGTTGCCCGGGGCGATTGCCTGGTCGAACGTCTGGCTAACCCAGACCACGTCGTCAGCATCGAAGCCCATTTCATCGGCCAGCGCATACACCAGGCCATTTTCGAAGCCTTCACCACCGGCCGGGTCGTTATTCAGCATCCAGGGCGGGTAGACCGGGTCACCGGTGCCCACGGTCAGCTTACCGGGAGTGACCAGGCGCGGGTCCATGGTCGTTCGCTCTTCAGCGAAGGCCTGGGTAAATACGGTCATCAACAGCGAAAACAGAACGATCAAAGCACTTCGAAAGGCAGTACGTTCAGACATGACAGACTCCATTGTGAAGGTCGCAAGCGACCGAACGAGGGTGTATTTCACTGGAATGGCGCGTCGTAACTGGCGACGGGGGGTCAGAGATATTCACAGGAAATCCCCGGCAATGCTGACGAATAGCGGCTTACAGGTCAAGTAGATCGAGATAGACGGAGTGTTTGACAGGCTCCGGACGGGCATGCCCGGGGGCAATAAAAAATGACCTTACATGTGCCTGTCCATACTGACCTTTCAGAAGGCGTGATTGGATTAATCGGTGAAAGGCGTACTGAAGGATGGTCGATTGAAGGAAAGGGCGGAATTGGTTTGCCAGGGTCAGCTAAGCCCTTGAAATAACAACCAATTGTGGACTTGGGATGATAAATCTGTATACTGCGCCCCGTTACGCGCCCGTAGCTCAGCTGGATAGAGCGCTGCCCTCCGGAGGCAGAGGTCAGAG